>NZ_CABUIW010000008.1 GCF_902491705.1 uncultured Lactobacillus sp.
TTGTTCTTTATTAAATTTAGTCATAATAAAAGACCCAAAAGTGTCTAACTTTTGGGTCTCACTTCAAATCTATTAATTTATTTGCATTACTTTATTTTATTTGGATTGAGTCTTATCACTGTATCCTTAAAATTTATCGGCGAAGCTACTGCAAATCATAACTTTGCTGTTTCATGCTTATATTTAGGCATCCTACTCTTTTATTTAGGAATCATTTTTGCCAGTCATTACAACAAGCTAAAAGTTCAGTTCTCTAAGCGACTCAATCTTTTAGTATTAGCCATTTCAATAGTTATTGCATACTTTATCTGTATTCAATCCACATCACTAATGGTAATTACATTAACAACTACAGTATTTTCATTCTTAAATACTGTAATGATGATCAGATTGTATTATAAATTTATGCGTGCAGAATAACAGAGACTAAAAAAGCTTGGTATCTTGGATTTGTAAATCCTTGATATCAAGCCTTTTTTAATATTTATAGCTATTTAGCACTCTTAGGTAGCATCCCTTCTGGGTTATTATCTAAAGCACCAACAACTTCATGAGCAGTATAAGGTTCATCTAAATATTTAACTTCATCCGGTGACAACTCTACGTCAACGGCTTTAGCAGCATCATCTAGATATCTCTCTTTAGTTGCGCCAACAATTGGAGCTGTGATACCTTTTGCCCATTGCCAAGCTAATGCAATTTGGGACATCTTAACATTATGCTTATCTGCAAGTTCAGCCACACGCTCAACAATTGGCATATCTTGCTCTTTAGCATGATCATATTTAGCACGCTCTGAAGTATCTGTCTCACTTCTCTTGGACTTTCCTTCCCAAGTTGGACGAGCCAAGTGACCACTAGCAAGTGGACTATATGGCATTAACATTACTCCATCTTGCTTGCAAATTGGGATCAGTTCTCGTTCATCTTCACGATAAAGAAGATTGTAGTGGTTTTCCATTGCTACGAATTGATGCCATCCATTCTTTTCTGCAACATGTTGCATATTCTGGAATTGATAGCCGTACATAGCTGAAGCACCAATTGCTCTCACTTTACCAACCTTAATTAATCCATCCAAAGCTTCCATTGTTTCTTCAATTGGATGATCATAGTCGAATCTATGAATGATGTACAAGTCTAGATAATCTGTTTCTAATCTCTCTAAACTTTTATCAATTTCACGATTGATTGCTTCTTTAGATAAGCGACCATCATTGAAGTAAATTTTGCTGGCAAGTACGACTTGATCACGAGGAATTTTATGTTTCTTTAGTGAATTACCAATATATTCTTCACTTGTTCCCATACCATAGACGTTAGCTGTATCAAAGAAATTGATCCCTAAACTTAAGGCATGTTGGACCATTTCATCGGTTTGATCTTCATCTAAAGTCCACCGGTAAGTTTTTATATCCGTCTTACCGAAACTCATACCGCCAACTGCTAACTTTGAAATTTTAATATCTGTTTGTGGAATTTTACTATATTTCATAACTTTCGCTCCTTTGATTTTATTATGGAGTATCAAGCTATCAATGTTAAATGCTTATATTAAATGTCTGGCTATTAGTTTTATGCATTGATATCTTATACTTTATTTAAAAAGTTGATCTGCATAATGTTCAAATACACGAGCGACAGTTGGAGCATCATGTCTTCCACTAACTGTGTAGTATTGCGTATTTTGTTTATCAAATTGTGGCAATCTTCTTAATGAGTCAATCTGCGATTCTATCAAATAAGTTGTTCCATCTCCTGAACCGCAACCAGCAAGGATCTTAAAACCCAAGTTAGGATTCTCTTCAACAGTCTTTGCCAAAATCCGTGCATTTTCTGCAGATGTACTAGTTCCAGCACCTCGTCCAGTAATCCAAGATTGACCAGCTATTGGGAGAAAGTATCTCATGTAAGGTAGATCATTTTGAAATGCATACCATGTCGTGATCCCACCCATTGAAAAACCACCAATAGCTCGGTGATCACGTGAATTTTTAATACCTTCATCAGTCGTATTATTAGCATATGTTGAATAATGACTTTCTACAGCTGGAATCAGATCTTTAATCAATTCATTTTTAGCAAAGTTCTCAGTTAATGGATCGTCATCATAAAAGCTAGGAGAAACAAAGTCGCTAGAAGGATAGTATGTTGGAAAAACAAAAATAGTATCTGTCAATATTCCACTTTTATTTAAACGATCAATAAGTTTTGGAAAATTGCCTTCTTCCATTAAGATGCTCATTCCATCCTTTACTTCAGAAGAGCCATGAACTAAATAAACGACATTGTATTTCTTTGAATCTGTATATCCTTCAGGCAAATATACTTTTGCTGTTTTCTTGTAATTTTTACCACGGTATGAAGTTTGATAACTGATTTCTTCCATCTTTTTTCTCCTCTTTTCTTTGAACGAAGAAAATACGAACTATGATTTTGACATAAGCAAAAACTATAGTCCGTATTTTTAATTATTCACTTTTTAATGCTGCATCTATTTCAGTGTCGCCACCAGTTACTTCAATAACTTTCTTAGCAGTATTTGGATATTTAATTACATCTGCCAAAACACGTGCAACATCAGGAATTGGAACTTCTCCAAAAGTAGTGTAATCCAAACTAATTTTGCCTGTTCCTTCAGTTTCCATCAATCTAGTAGGCTGAATAATTGTATAGTCCAACTTAGTTGAATTTAGCAAATAATTATCCGCAAAGAATTTAGCTGCAAGATAATCTTCCATCCCAGGAATGATATGAATATTATCTAAATCCAAACTATACATTGAACTTAACATCACATAGCGTTTAACACCTGCTTTTTCACTAGCAATCATTGTTTTGACTGCACCAAGAGCATCAGTTTGAATCAAGTCTTGGCCACGTGATCCAGCAGTAAAGTAGACAATATCACTGCCCTTTACTTGATTAAAGATCTCATCGACATTTGCATGTAAATCAAGTTTTTCAGGAGTTACATTAGCAAGCTTGATAACATTTTCAGGATGACGAGCTGCTGCAACAATACTATTACTATCATCAGCTGCTAAATCCTTAATCAGTTCAGTGGCAACTCTACCTGATCCACCAAATATGAAAATCTTACTCATAGATTACATCCCCTTTTTCAGAGATCTATTTACCAGTTTTGATTAACTGCACCGATTGTAAGATCACTAACAGAAGTATCTTCTGGTAAATCAATTACACGGTAAACTGCTTCCGCAACTTTTTCTGGTGACATGCTTGCAAAATTTGGACCTGCAGTAGTATTACCACTATTTTTATACAAACCTGTTGCTGTAGCGCCTGGATAAATAGTAGTAGTCCGAATATTTAATTTTTCTTGTGCAGATTCCATTCTTAAAGTGTCCATAACCGCACGAACACCAAATTTAGAAGCACTATAAGCAGCACATCCTGGGTACGCTTGAAGTCCTGCTACTGATGATGTTGCAATAACTTGACCGCCATGTTGAGCCTTAAATTCTGGCATAACAGCTGCAATTCCATAAAGGACACCTTTAAGGTTAATATCAATTGTTTGCATCCATCTATCAACCTCAAGAGCCGATAACGTGGTCACTGGCATAATTCCTGCATTTAAAAAGACAACATCAACTTTTCCAAAAGTATCTTTAGCTAACTTAATTAATGCTTCGTTATCTTCTTTTTTACTTACGTCAGTTACCCCAAATACGGCTTGACCGCCATTATCTTCAATTTCATCAGTAATTTTTTGGAGCTTATCGCGATTGCGAGCACCTAAAACTACTTTAGCTCCCTTAGAAGCTAATAATTTTGCTGTTGCTTCGCCAATTCCAGATGAAGCACCTGTAATAACAACAACTTTATCTTTAATTGCCATCTTAATTTCTCCTATTTACTTTGTTTAAGATTACTGATTATGGTGTTTTCTGAATTAGCTCCAACAATTGGATGTGGCACATATAATTCATCTAAGTATTTAACTTCATCATCAGTCAACTCAACGTCCAATGCCTTAACTGCTGAATCCAGATGACTAGCTTTAGTTGAGCCAACAATCGGCGCGGTTACACCTTTAGCCCATTCCCAAGCAAGTGCAATTTCTGACATCTGAACATTATGCTTTTCTGCAAGTTCATGTACGCGTTCAACAATAGGATAATCAAATTGCTCCATACGATCATATTTTCCAGCTGCTACAGCATCCGATTTACCTCGTTTAGTATTGGCATTCCAACCAAGGTGAGCTAAGTGACCGCTAGCTAACGGACTATACGGCATAAGGGAAACGTTGTATTGTTTACAAATTGGAATCATTTCTCGTTCATCTTCACGATAAAGCAAGTTATAGTGATTCTCCATTGTTTGGAACTGTGCTAGACCATTTTGGTTAGCGAATTCCTGCATATTGTGAAATTGATAACCGTACATTGCTGAAGCGCCGATTGCTCTAACTTTTCCTTGCTTAACAAGATCATTAAGAGCTTCCATTGTTTCTGAAATTGGAGTTTCATAATCAAAACGGTGAATGATATATAAATCCAAATAATCAGTACCCAAACGTTTAAGAGTCCCATCTATTTCACGATGAATTGCTTCGCTACTTAAATGTCCAGGGTTAAAGTAAACTTTAGACGCAATCACAACTTTATCACGTGAGATATTGTTCTTAAGTGCCTTACCAAGGTATTCTTCACTAGTGCCAAAGCCATAGGCATTGGCTGTATCAAAAAAGTTAAGTCCTAAATCAAGAGCATGTTGAACCATATCAGCAGTATCAGATTCATTTAGTGTCCAATTCAAATACTGATTAGGCTTACCAAAACTCATGCATCCCACTGCCAAAGGTGAAACTTCAATATCAGTGTTACCTAATTTAACTCTTTTCATATGCATATCCCCGATAAACAAGTATTTTACTTTCTCAAGAATCCTTTATCTTGATCAGGTAATTCTTCAGAAACATAACGTTCTGCCTTCATATGAAGGTCGTACTTATCTCTCAATTGAGCAAGTTCCTTCATCATTGGTGAATCATGATCAGCATCCAAGGCTGCTTGGTCTTTCCAAGTATCAATTAAAACAATTGATTCAGGATCATCTAATGGTTGAAAGTATTCATAACGTAAATTACCTGGTTGTTGACGAATACGATCAACAATACCACTACTTACCATTTCCTTAGCATACTTTTGTGCTGCGCCATTCTTACCAGTGTAAGTTAAAATCATTGTCAAACTCATTGTTCTTCTCCTTAATCTTCAAAAGTAACAAATTTTTCAAGCGGCATTCTCGTTGAAGTAATCTTATTCATTGGATCATTTTCATCTGCATAACCAAAGCCAATCCCAATAACGATTACTTCATCGTCTGGAATATTTAGCACTTTACGTAATATCTTAGGATACTTAATGAATTGATATGCAGTCATTGTTGCTAAACCTTTATCTGTAGCAGCAGTAACAAAGTTTTGACCAAAAGCACCTAAATCATATAATGACCAATCAGAATATCCTTTTGGTAAAGTCATAATTAATAAATTAGGTACGTTGTACAGAACGCTAGAATGGTCTCCCATTATCTCAGACCATTTTTCGCCTAATACTTTAGGTAAACTATTATTCCATTCTTTCATATTAGCCTGACCTTGCTCAGACCATTCAGTTCTTGGCATTACAGGAATATCAGGATTACCTTTTTCGCCGGCTTGGCTTGCCTCTTTATAAGCCTTTCTTAATTCAGCTAACTTTTCACCCGATACTGCATAAACATGTTCTGGTTGTGAATTGACCCATGATGGAGCCTGTTTTGCCAAATTTAATAATTCTTCAACTGTTTCTTTTGGAACTTCTTGGTCTAAAAATGCACGTGTAGATTTTCTTTTACTTATTGCGTCTTTTGTTTCCATCAATTATCATCCCCTAAAGTGATCTAATACCAACCAAATGCTGATTTTTCTTCATTCATTGCATCAATTGTTGCCATGTCTTCAGAATCTAATTCAAAATCAAAGACATCAATATTCTCAGCAATTCTTTCTTCATGAACACTCTTTGGAATCACAATAATTCCGCGTTGAATTAAGAAACGTAAGATCACTTGTGCAACAGTCTTACTATGTTTTTGGGCAATCTTTGATAAAGTTGCATTCTTAAAGATATTATTCTTACCTTCCGCAAATGGTGACCATGCTTCAAGTTCAGTTCCATGACTCTTTAGAACCTTTTGGAATTCTTTTTGCTGACGGAAGACGTGTGTTTCGTTTTGATCTACTGCAGGAATAACGTCACACTCATCAAGAATTTGTTGATAATCTGCCCCGTAAAAACTACTCAAACCAATTGAACGAACTTTACCAGCTTTTTGAGCATCTTCTAGTGCTCGATAAGTATCGACATTATTTCTACCAGGCCAGTGAATCAACATTAGGTCAATGTAATCAATATCTAATGCTGCTAATGATTCATCAATTCTTTTAGCTGCTTCTTCGTAACTTGCTTGCGGTGGCATTTTAGTAGTGACAAAAATTTCATCACGAGGGATGCCACTTTCTCTAACAGCTTGACCAACTTCTTTTTCATTGCGATAGTATTCTGCTGTATCAATTAAGCGATAGCCATCATTCAATGCAGTTGTTACAGCCTTAACAGTTTGGCTTGCTGGAATTAAGTACACGCCAAAACCAAGAATTGGCATCTTATGACCATCATTTAAAGTTACATATTCCATTTTTAGCCTTCTTACTATTATTTCTTAGTTAACTTAACAATTGCGCTTTCAGCCGTTTTCCCTGTCATCATGGTCAAAATTGAACCTGCTGGATATTTGCTAGTAAATGCCTCACTTACTGCTTTAATTTCAACTGGATCACTAACCACTTCATAATTTACTTCATAGTTTTTGCCATTAGTACCTACTTGGCCACCGTTTCTTGTACCAAAGTCAACCCATTTTGTATCCTTGCCTTTAGCACCACGTACATACAGATTGCCATTGTCAACTACAGTCCAAGTTGGAATATCTTGTTCAAAGTTTTTGCCATCATCTGCATATGGTCTGTTTTGCAAAGCTTCAACTGTTTCAAAATCTTTTAATTCATCTTTAGTCCATTCAGTCATAATAAAAGCCTCCTAGTCATCCATAATTTTATATTCTTCAAAGTATGATTTACCCTTTTTAATTTCACCGGTCTCATACAAAGAAATCTTGTGTTTTAAGCGATTGATTGATCTATCCAAATTATGCTTTTTTTCTTCGAGCATCTCTAGTTGCTCTTTAAGCAAATCTTCTCGAGCTTCTAAAGTTGAATCGCCTTCTTGAAGCATTTGAGCATAATCAATTAATGCTTCAACTGTTACACCTGAGTGACGCAAGCAAACGATCATTTCGATCCATCCTTGCATCCCTTCGTTATAGTAGCGATTGCCATTTTTCTTTCTTGGAACTTCGGGAATTAAACCAATTCGCTCATAATAACGAAGCGTATCTGGGGTAATATCATATTTTTTACTAATCTGTGTAATTGATAAATCTGGCATTTTTACCTCTATAATTATTCACGCATGTCTTGTTCCCAGCTACCAATAGTGTTAACGCCTGCTTTATCGGCTACTTTTTCTAAGCGTTCTACTTCAGCATTAGTTAAATGACTTGCACCAACCTTAGCAGCGTCATCAGCATGCTTAGCACTAGTAACACCAATAATTGGTAATACACCTTTAGTTACAGCCCAACTCATTGCAGTTTGAGCAACAGTTAAATCATGGGCTGCACCTACTTCTTTCAAAGTATTAATTAACTCAGTTAATTCTGGCAATTTTGAGTTATAAATTGCAGCACGAGCACTACCTTCTGGGAATGGATGATCAACATTGTACTTACCAGTTAAAGCACCTTGTTCCAAAATCATGTAAGCCCAAAATTCAATATTGTTTTCTTTACAGTAATCTAAAATACCAGCTTGTTCAGATGTACGATCCAATAAACTTAAGTGATTTTGAACAGCATCTAACTTAAATCCAGCTTCACCCAAGATTTCTTGAACACGTTTAATTTCACTTAAAGTGTGGTTAGAAACACCAACGTGCTTAATCTTACCTGATTTAAGCAATGGAATAATTTGTGGAGTCCACTTTTCAACATCTGCGTCATTATGAATCCAGTAGTAGTCTACATAATCTGTCTTCAAACGCTTTAAGCTTCCTTCAAGCATGTTTTCCATTGCATTAGCAGTACCATCTTCCATTTGAGGAGTGAATTTTGTAGAAATCACGATGTTCTCACGTGGAGTTTTTGCTGCTAAATCTCCTAAAATAGTTTCTGAAGCACCACCACCATATGCATATGCAGTGTCCCAAATGTTCAAGCCATCTTTAAGTGCTTCATCATAAACTGGTTTGAAGTGATCTTCATCAAAGTGGTTACCAAAGTAACTTCCGTTGTCACCCCAAGCCCAAGTTCCTAATACAATTTGTGATTTTTTAGCCATGTTCTTTACCTCTTATATGTTTCTATTTAATTCGTAATTCTTTTGACAAAAATAGAATACTACCTGGAGTTCACTCCAGGTCAAGAAAAATAAAAATAATTTTTATATCAAAAAAACGATTGCCTTTTAAGCAATCGTCCTTTTTAGTTTCTTCTTCTTTTAGTTTCTTCTTCTTGGACCTCTTCCAGCAGAAGTAGGATTATTATTCAATACATATTCTTCAATCAACTGCAAAACCTGATTATTTTGTGGCAACGCCGAGTGCTGCGCCAATCTTCCTGTTACAGTTATCTGCGTATAATGCTTAACTGCACCTTGATAAATGTATTTTCCGGCTTCTACGCTTGAAACAGGGACAATACCATCAGCCACATAATTCTTGGTCCCCGCAACTGAATACATTGTTAAATATTTAGGTAATTTCTTTCTATTTTTCACAAAATCTTTGAGCATTTGCGTAGGACGATTAGAAGTCTCTGCAAAGTTATATGGTGAACCAATTGTCATCAAAACTTTGATTCTAATCAATTTGTTACTGGTAGTATTGAAATAATTTTCTAAAAATGCTGTATAAATCAAACCACCATTTGAGTGCCCTACTGCCTTAAAGTTGTTAAAGTTATACCGTCTCTTTAACTCATTAAAGGCCATATTAAACCAGCGTGCCTGCTTTTTAATATTGCTATAGCCATCATGGTTATTTTGAAAGCCAACTACAATAAATGGCTCATTATCTTGCCGCCTAATTCGTCCAGTAAAGATCATTTGTCCGTTTTCTTTTACATAGACCTTAAGCAAACTATGATTTCGACGATCTCTTTGATTAATTTTTTGTACTAAAGTATCGAAACGATTTACTGAAGCAGAACTACCCGGAATCATAATTATTGGTGACATACGAGAGTCACGCCGCATCTGCAATTTATCAGCATTATTTCTAGCATAAATTGTCGCTGGAATTGCAATAATCAAAGTAGTTAGGAGAATTAATAAAGGTAGCCATAATTTTTTAAATAGTTTCATTTATTGCCATCCCCTCTACTTTTTCATTTACTTTATCATCCAGTCGTACAAAAGGCAGATAAATTAGTACATCAACAATTAAAATGAAAATTGTATAAATTAATGCCCAGATATCGCCACCTGTTCCCATCAAGGGCCCAAGCATTCCTGGAGTTCCATCTGGTACTGGATAGACCAAAGGTGGAAACATTCTTAAACCAATTGCAATAGTACCAAGTATCATATTTACAATTGGCGTTAATGCAAACGGAATTAAATAAATAGGATTCAAAATTGTTGGAATACCAGTAACTAATGAAAAGTTAATATTGAAGAATATTGGCAAACTACTGCTAATCGCAATCTTACGCTTCTGTTTTTGATGACTAACCAGAATAACTGCAATGATTAATGCTAAAGTTGCACCTACACCACCAATTCTACCGAAGCCGTTAAAAAGAGATTGCAATGTATATGGATATGGAATATTCCATGGTGTTTTGTGTGACAAAGCATAGCTCAAGTTAGCTACAGATTCATTACCAAAAATATTACTGTTAAAATTCAAATTTCCAGCATAACCTAACCACATAGTAATAGTCGTGATTAACGAAATTAAAATTGAAACACCATAAGTACTATGCTGGCTAGCCACAACCTGCACGCTTTGTGCAACAATACGATCCATCTGATATTGACGGTAAGTTGCGTATCCTAAGTGAATAACTAAAGCAATTCCCAAAACTATAAGAATTGGACGCATATTAACAAAAATATTGGTTAAAATTTCTTTATCTGTCTGCTCTTTTTTATTGCCAAATTTCACAAAAATTAAACCGACCAAGTAGCCTACAACAATGCCGAAAATAAACCACATGGCATTATAATAGTTCATCTCTATTCGCTGAGTATTGCGAATTGTATGAACAAACATCAAAATGTAGGCTGAAACGCTAGTTACTCCCACTAGACCAGAATTTTTGCCATAATGACGGACAGTTAGCTCTGAACTGATAAAAGCCGCATACAGGCTAAATACACCCGTTGTTGCAAGGCTAATATCGTTAACAATTGGTGCAAAAAAGGTATAAGCAGGAAACCACTTAGAAATATTAGTTAATTGTCCAAAAAAGCTATTATTTGTCAAAAAACTATTAGTAATTACCCAACAATACGACCCAATTAATGCAATTGGAAATAGTGCAATTAATGTTTGCTGAAATATTTTAATAAAGGTTAGTTGCTTATACTTAGCAAGTAAATCAATTATTTTTTCTCATTCATACTCCCACCCTTTTCCTTTTTTACAAATATACATTTTTAGGAGTTTTAGGACAAGAAAAAAAGCGTTTATTTTTTTAAACGCCTTATATTATGTTATTCAGGGTCTGAATCAGCGTGGTAAGTAATACTGAAGCCTGCTTGGAATTCTTTACCTGGTTCCAAATGATTCATTCCGTATTTGTCTTCTAGTTTTCCATCTGCATCGTCTCTATCTGCAATGCCCCACCATGGTTCAATGCAGACATAGTTAGCAGTCTTAGGATATTGTGACCAAATACCTACGAATGGAGCATTTCTAGTCCAAACATTGATGTGGAACTTACTTTTATCAGTTCTAAGTGAAACCTTATTGTCGTGTCCGTGCAATTCATAAATTAGTGCATCGTCCTTAAATAAGTCATCACTTAAAGTAATAAGACTGTCTGTTGAAGCAAGAGAACGATTATTCCAGTCAAGACTTGCATTCTTAAGTGGGATCTTAACACGTGCAACAGATGGGTGCATGTCGAAGTAGTAATCTTCCTTCTTAGCACCATCCTTAGTTGGCAAGTTGAAGCCTGGGTGTCCACCAACACCAAAGATCATAGTTTCATCTGATTTGTTAACAACACTAAAGTTTTCTTCAAGCAAGTTGTTCATTAAATTGTAGTTAACTCTGAATTCGAACTTAAATGGATAAATCTTACGTGTTTCTTCGTTATCCTTTAATAAGAAGGTGATACTTTCTTGAGTGTGGTTTTCCACTTCAAAGTCAGAATTTCTAGCAAAACCATGTTGACCCATATGATAAGTCTTGCCTTTATAAGTATATTCATCATTCTTTAAACGACCAACAATAGGGAAAAGAATAGGTGCATGTCTGCCCCAGATTTCTGGATCAGCTTGCCACATATATTCTTCACCAGAGTGAGCGCCTTTTACGCTCTGAATTTCAGCACCGTGATCTGAAATGACCACTTTTATCATATTATTTTCAATTGTATAATCCATAATCTATTTATCCTTTACTTATCAAACAACAAAAATCAGAATGTAATCGCTTTGATTACTTATATTCTAACATATTGCTATAATAAGTCAGCTCTAATTTTGAGCAGAAAAAAACAGCCCAATGGGCTGCTTTTCGACTTTTTATAAGATAAATTTGGTTAAATCCTTGTTCATAATAATATCGCCTAATTTATCTTCAACATAGGCTTCGGTAATGGTAATTTCTCCCATTTCCATATCTGGACCTTCGTAAAGAACATCTTCAAGCAACTTTTCAAGAATAGTTGAAAGACGTCTTGCACCAATATTATCAGTACCTTGGTTGACATCAAAGGCAATTTCAGCAATCTTATCAACTGCTTCTTGAGTAAAGACTAACTTAATTCCATCAGCCTTCATCAAAGCAACATATTGCTTAAGAAGTGAATTTTGTGGGTCCTTCAAGATCTTTACAAAGTCGTCTTTAGTCAAAGCATTCAATTCTACACGAATTGGAAAACGACCCTGAAGTTCTGGAATTAAGTCACTTGGCTTGCTTTCAGCAAAGGCACCTGCTGCAATAAACAAAATGTGATCAGTTGATACAGGACCATACTTAGTATTTACAGTTGAACCTTCAACAATTGGCAAGATATCTCTTTGCACACCTTCACGAGAAACTTCACCAGAATTACGCTTATTACCAGCGATAATCTTATCAATTTCGTCGATAAAGATAATACCGTTGTTTTGACTTCTTTCAATAGCACGTTGGTAAATAGTATCGTAGTCGACCAACTTGCGTGATTCTTCTTGAATCAAGACTTCACGTGCTTCTCTAACTGGCAAAGTACGCTTAACTTTCTTCTTAGGCATAATGTCATTAAGCATTGAGCCCATGTCCATGCCCATTTGACCCATCATGTCACTCATTGGGCTTGCCTTAGGAGCTTGTTCAACTTCAATAGTAACTTCACGATCTTCAAGAAGTCCCTTGTTTAATTTTTCAGCAACATCCATTCTTTGATTACGAACTTCATCAGTTACTTCTTCTTGATCATTGTTATTTTGGTTTGGTCCACCCATGAGCATTGACATCATATCTTGCATTTGTTGCATTTGGTTTTCGCGTTTTTCATGCTTGACACCAGGTGCAAGAAGACGTACTAATTGTTTGTTAGCTTCTTTAGTAGCTTGTGGCTTTACTCGATCAAATTGATCCTTTTCTTCCATGCGGACAGCTTCGCTAACCAAGTCACGGACCATTGATTCAACGTCACGACCAACATATCCAACTTCAGTAAACTTAGTAGCTTCAACCTTAACAAAAGGTGCTTCAACGATATCTGCCAAACGACGAGCAATTTCAGTTTTACCAACACCAGTAGGACCAGCCATTAGCAAGTTCTTAGGTGTGATTTCTTTTTGCATCTCTTTATTAAGTTGCATTCTACGGTAACGGTTATAAAGAGCAATCGCTACTGATTTCTTTGCTTCATCTTGACCAATAATATATTCATTTAAGATTCTAACTATTTCTTTTGGGGTCTTAATAGCCATTATTTTTTCTCCTAAATTTCATCAGTGATAATTTGATCATCAGTAAATACATCAATACCTGATGCAATCTTAACTGCTTCATGAGCAATTTCATCGGCCTTCATGTCTTTTGCATGACGAGTCATTGCGATTGCAGCAGCTTGAGCAAAGTTACCACCTGAACCAATTGCAACTACATTTTCATCTGGTTCAAGTACTTCACCATTACCTGAAATAAGTAAAAGATCCTTATCGTCAAAAGCAATAAGCATTGCGTTCAACTTTTGTAAAGTTGGATCTTTGCGCCATGCTTGAGCCATTTCAACAGCTGCACGACGTAAGTCACCACTGTAGCTTTCAAGCTTGCCTTCAAGCATATCTTGCAAGCTTACTGCATCAGCTACACCACCAGCAAAACCAATAATTACACGATCATGGTAAATTCTACGAATCTTTCTTGCAGTAGCCTTGGCAATTACTTTTTCACCTAAAGTAACTTGACCATCACCTGCAATAGCAGTCTTGCCGTTATATCTTACTGAACAAATTGTTGTCATTATTAAACCTCAACTTTCTTTATTCCGAGGAAAATATTTTTCATAATCTGATTTTAAATGAGCCGTCGTCACATGCGTATAAATTTGGGTGGCAGACAAACTGCTGTGGCCCAATAATTCTTGCACGCTACGCATATCCGCACCATTATTTAGCATTGCTGTCGCAAAAGTATGACGAAGCTCATGTGGATGTACTTTACCACTAATCCCTGCTTTATTAAAAGTCTTTTGCATTACATATTGGATGCCGCGATCACTGATCGCCTTTCCTTGATTGCTCAAGAAGACATGCTGTTCATCTTTATCTTTCAATAAAAGCGGACGAGCATTATTCAAATAATTAAGCAGGGATTTTTTAGTTTGATCATCAAAGGCAACGTAACGATCTTTGTTACCTTTTCCGTGAACTAAAATTGTCTGTAAATCTAAATCAATTTGCTTTATTGTTAAGCCGCTAACTTCGCTAACTCGCATCCCTGTAGCGTAAAATAATTCAAACAGTGCTAAGTTTCGAACAGTCAGTGGCTCATTTCCTTGCAAGGAATCAAACACTTGCTTTATCTCAGGCTGGTAGAAAAACTGCGGCAATTTTTTCTCGCCCCGTCTTAAGTTAATAGCCTGAGTAGGATCAATTTTTATAATCCTTCTCTTAGTTAAAAAACGATAAAACGAGTGCAAACTCGACATTTGTCTTGCTTGACTGCTGCGAGCTAGTTTTCTATCTGCTAAATGTTGCAAGTAGACCTGAATATCTCTTTCAGTTACTTTCGTCCAGCCATTAAAGCCGGCATTTTCTTGCCAAAATTTTTTAGCTTCATTCAAATCGCTATTATAAGACGAAACAGTTTTTTCGCTATAACGTCTTTCAAACTTCAAGTAAGAGATAAATTGATCTAGTTCATCCTTTTCGCTACTCATTAGTCTAAGACTTCCGCCTTAAATTTATCTAAGCTAGCCAAACCACGTTCACTAATTTTTTCGTGACGTTCACGCTTTTTACGGATCTTTTTACCTTCAAGGGCTGGCAAAAGCGCAAAACTAGCATTCATTGGTTGGAAATGCTTGGCACTAGTAGTGGTTACATAGTTAGCCATTGAGCCTAATGCAGTGTCTTTTGGAAAAGCAACAGTATTTTCATCTAAAGCTTCTCTTGCTGCATTAACACCAGCAACTAATCCGCTACCAGCACTTTCAACATAGCCTTCAACACCAGTCATTTGACCTGCAAAGAACAAACCTGGTCTGTTTTTAGCTTCATAGCTAGCTGTTAACACATCTGGAGAAGCCATGTAAGTATTTCTATGCATCTTGCCGTAGCGAACGAAACGAGCATTTTCAAGACCCGGAATCATAGAGAAGACACGCTTTTGTTCGCCAAACTTCAAGTGAGTTTGAAAACCAACAATGTTATACATTGAAGCAGCAGCATTATCTTGACGCAATTGAACTACAGCATATGGAGTTTCACCTGTATGAGGATCTTCCAAACCTACTGGCTTCAATGGGCCAAATAACATAGTTTTAGCACCACGAGCAGCCATTACTTCAATTGGCATGCATCCCTCAAATACGTCACTATTTTCAAAACCATGAAGCTGAGCAGTTTCTGCATTAATCAATTCATGAGCAAACTTTTCATATTGCTCTTTAGTCATTGGGCAGTTTAAATAAGCTGCTTCACCGCGATCATAACGTGACTTCTTGTAAACAATGTCCATGTCAATTGAATCTGCTGCAACAATTGGAGCAGCAGCATCAAAGAAGTGAAGACTATCAGTACCTGAAAATTCTTGAATTTGTTCAGCAAGTGCATCACTAGTCAAAGGACCAGTGGCAATAATTGTGATGCCTTCTTCTGGAATTTTAGTAATTTCTTCTTCATGAACAGTTACATTATCAAGGCCGCGAAGCGTATCAGTAACATATTTACTAAAACTATCACGGTCAACAGCCAAAGCGCCACCTGCTGGAACTTGGGTTTTATCAGCAGCCTTCATGATTAAAGAATCCATATGACGCATTTCTTCTTTTAAAAGGCCTACTGCATTAGACAACTGATTTGAACGCATTGAGTTTGTACAAACAAGCTCTGCAAATTCGCCAGTTTCGTGTGCAGGAGTTTCTTTCTTTGGACGCATTTCATAAAGATCAACATGGATTCCACGCTTAGCCAGTTGCCAAGTAGCTTCACTTCCGGCTAATCCTGCTCCAATTACAGTAACATTTTTTGGCATCAAATCACCTTTATTTCTTTATATTTAAATTTTACTTATCAGTTTCATCTTCTTGTGGATCTTCACGGTAATCGCCGTTTGGACAAAGAATAACTGGGCCCTTCTTTGAATGTTTTTCAACCAAGAAATGACCATCATTTGGACAATTTCTGCCAACTGGCTTATCCCAAGAAACGAAATCACATTCTGGATAGCGAGAACAACCATAGAATTTACGGTTTCTTCTAGACTTCTTTTCTACCACTTGACCCTTGCCACATTTTGGACACAAAACGCCAATTTCTTTAACTATCGGCTTAGTGTTGCGGCAGTCTGGGAAGCGTGAACAAGCATAGAACTTACCATATCGACCCATCTTAATTACCATTGGGGCACCACAGATATCACAGTTAAAGCCAGCTGGTTCATCTTTAATTTGAACCTTTTCGATTTCGCTATCGGCTTTATCTAATTCTTTTTTAAATGGTTGGTAATATTCATCAACAACGTTGACCCACTTCTTCTTGCCGTCTTCGACTTCATCAAGTTCATCTTCAAGATGAGCAGTGTAATCGACATTGGCAATATCTGGGAAGAATTGTTCAACTAATGTATCTACAATTTCACCCAATTCCGTTGGCACAATTGAACGACCTTCAAGCTTTACATAGTAACGACGTTGAATCGTATCAATTGTTGGTGCATAAGTAGATGGACGCCCTACGCCATTTTCTTCCAAAGCATGAACTAAGCTAGCTTCAGTATAGCGTGCTGGTGGTTGAGTAAAGTGTTGCTTGTTATCAGACTTAGTCATTTTGACTTTGTCGCCTTCTTCTAAGTCTGGCAAGTCAACATTCTTTTCTTGTTGGTTATCATAAACCTTAGTAAAACCAGCAAACTTCATCTTAGAACCAGTTGTTCTAAACATTACACCATTTTGTACAATATCAGCTCTAACTGTGTCATATACAGCTGGAGTCATTTCACTAGCCAAGAATCTTGACCAGATCAACTTGTACAAACGATATTGTTCAGTTGTTAAAACGCTCTTAAGTGATTCTGGAGTTCTATAAACGCTAGTAGGACGAATAGCTTCGTGGGCATCTTGAGCATCTTCTTGGTTTTGGAAGTGTCTTTGACTCTTAGCAGCAAATTCAGCACCATATTTTTCATGCAAGAACTTAGAAGCTTCTTGTTGAGCAACAGGAGAAGTACGCTTTGAGTCAGTTCTCATATAGGTAATTAAACCTACAGTGCCTTGCTTACCTAAACTAATTCCTTCATATAGTTGCTGAGCAATGCTCATTGTTCTACGAGTTCTGTAGCCTAAGCGTTTGTTAGCCTCTTGTTGCATTGTAGAAGTAGTAAATGGTGCAGCTGGTTGACGACGACGTTGTCTAGAAACGACTTTTTCAACTTCAAAGTCTTTCTTTTTATCAATTTTTGCCAAAACATCTTTGACAGCATCAATATTAGGCAATTCTTTCTTTTTACCATCAACACCATAAAATGCTGACTTAAAGCTTTCTTTGCCCTTCTTGAATTCTGCATCAATTGACCAGTATTCTTTTGGTTTAAATTCTTTAATTTCCTTTTCACGGTCAATTACAAGTTTTAAGGCAACAGATTGAACACGACCTGCACTCAAGCCTTTTTTAACTTTAGCCCAAAGAATTGGTGAAAGTGAATAACCTACTATTCTGTCCAAAACTCTACGAGCTTGTTGGGCATCAACTGTGTCCATATCGATAGTTCGAGGATGTTTAAAGCTTTCTTTAACAGCATCTTTAGTAACTTCGTTAAAAGTTACTCTGTTTTTAGCTTTTTCATCTAAATTAAGAGCATGAGCTACGTGCCAAGCAATGGCTTCTCCTTCACGATCGGGGTCGGATGCCAAATATACATCTTTAGCCTTTTTAGCTTCACTCTTCAATTCTTTAATGGTGTCACCTTTACCACGAATAGAAATATATTTTGGCTTATAGTCGTCTTCAAAGTCGATTCCCATTTGTGATTTAGGTAAATCACGAATATGTCCTTTTGAAGCGATTACATGATAATTTCTACCTAAATATTTTTCAATTGTCTTGGCTTTTGCAGGTGACTCCACAATTACCAAGGTTTTCTTACGTTTTTTAGTTTTTGATTTACTTTTTGCTTTAGTAGGCATTAAATGCCTCCTTATTGAAATATTATTTTTTTAATTACAGTCCACAGATTAAATAATACTTTATGAATTGTCAAATCTTTCCATTTTTAAATTTGAAATTTACTATCGGAATAGCTCCTGCTTCAATCAATTGATTTGGTCCAGCAGAAAGCTCGCTAGTTATTGCTCCCGGCACCGCATAAATATCACGATTTTCTTGCAAAGCTAAGTTTGCCGTAATTAATGAACCCGACTTTTCTTTAGCTTCAGTGACAATAACACTTTTACTTAAACCAGCAATAATTCGATTCCTTTCTGGGAATCTATAGGGTCTAGGCGGAGTATCAGGCAAATATTCACTAATTACCAAACCTTTTTGCCTAATTTGATTTTGCAACCAGGTATTTTGTTTAGGATAAGAATAATTCAATCCATTACCAATTACCGCAATTGTTCGCCCTTGATTATTCAAAGTAGTATGGTGTGCCAAAGCATCAACGCCTTGAGCTAAGCCACTTGCAATTACCATGTTCTGTTCAAGCAAGTTCGGTACCAATTTTTTCATTACTTCTTTACTGTAACTTGTTGGATGCCGCGATCCTACAATAGAAACAATTTCTTTTGAAAGAAGTGAAGTATCTCCTTGAGCAAACAAAATAAGGGGTGGTTGATAAATTTGGCGTAATTTTTCAGGATATTCTTTATCAAAAAAGCTGATTACATCACACTGACAATAAATTTGGCGTACTAGTCGATCAAGGTCTTTATCCTGAAAAGCTTTTAGACATGCCTTTAATAGTTGATCTGACAATTCCATCTCTTTAAGATCTTCAGCTTCAATTTCTTGCTCACTATTCATCTGTTTAGCAATTGTGAGCAATTTTACGTAACCAATTCCTTTTTGCAGTTTCAGTTTTAATAAAAATTCTGTCTTATTCATAAAAGCCTCCACTGTTTATTACGCAAAAAATCGCTGTTTTCTTTTTAGAGATTTAGTTTTTTTCAAAAAAATCGCTGACAGGTGCAAAAGTCTTTCTATGAATTGGAGTAGGACCATATTTTTTCAAAGCTGCAATATGTTCTTTAGTGCCATAGCCGGCATTATTCGGGAAACCGTATTGAGGATATATCTTATCATAATCGTCCATCAATTTGTCTCTGAACACCTTGGCTACAATTGAAGCTGCCGCAATTGAATTGGACTTTGCATCCCCCTTAATCAACTTTACCTGTGGCAAGTCAACGGGAACATCCATAGCATCAACTAAAAGTGCATCTGGTTTTACATCAAGTGCTCTTACAGCTTGTGCCATTGCTTGTCTATCTGCTTCATAAATATTAATTTGATCGATTACTTGCGGACTTTTGACGCCGATCCCTACACTTACGGCTTCTTCCAAAATCTTAGGGTAAAGCTTCAGACGTCTTTCAGGCGTCAATTTCTTTGAATCATTTACATCAATCAAATCAAAATCATGATCGATAATAACCGCAGCAGTAACTACGGGACCAGCTAATGGACCACGTCCAACTTCATCAACACCGGCTACTAACTGATTTTTAGCCCAAAATTCTTTTTCATAAGCAAAACGCTTTCCAAAGGCTTGTTTTTTCTCTAAGAGTTTTTCTTGTCTTTTACGATAGCTAACTAATAATTTTTGTACACCGCTACGAGGATCATTTTCTAATTCAGTGATCTGCTCTTCAGTAATGTCTTGTTTTAATAGCTCTTTTATTTCTTTAATTGTCATGGTCTATCAAGCGTAATCCTTCCAATTGCACCCTTACGTAAACGTTGCAACATAAATAAGGAGAAGCGATCATAGTCATCACGCATACCGTATTTTTCGGTCATTGCTAATAAGACATCCGCATCAGACAAGTTATTAATATCAGCTTCACTTAATTTAGAGAACTTAACTAAGTCTTTTAAATAATGCTCGCGCAAGTTTTCTAATACGTATAAAGCTACATCGTCAGCATGGAATACGCTATCTTTAATCGCACCAAAAGCAGCTAATTTATAGCCAACTTCTTGATCAGAAAACTTAGGCCATAAGATTCCTGGTGTATCTAACACTTGAATATTTGCGCTAGTTTTCAGCCATCTTTGACCTTTAGTAACGCCTGGCTTATTACCAACTTCAGCTACGTTTCTTCCCACAAGACGATTAATCACAGTTGATTTGCCGCAGTTAGGAATTCCGGCCAAAGCAATTCTGATAGTCGGATTTGACGCTCCACGAGCTTCTAACTTCTTAGTTTTTTCTGAAGCAGCTTTTTTAACTAGAGAAATCAATTTTTGCATATTTGTATTATGCAAAGAGTCTAAAGCTAAAACATATTTATCAGGACCATTAAGTTTCTTAGCCCATTCTTTAGTTAAAACAGGATCAGCTAAGTCAGCTTTATTCAAAATAATAATGTGTGGCTTATTACCAACTAATTCTTCAATCATGGGATTTCTAGATGATTCTGGAATTCTTGCATCTAGTACTTCCACCAAAACATCGATTAAGCCCATTTTATCTTCTAGTTGATTACGAGCTTTATTCATATGTCCTGGATACCATTGAATTGTTGCCATAATATCTCCTCTTTCTAAAACATTTAATTTTCTTCAGTATTCAAGAAAACAACTTCGGCCATTAATATTTCTTTATACAAAGTCAGAAAACCATGACGATATTCTTGTTCTCTTTGTACTATTCTGCCTAAGTAATTCCTTTCTTGTCTAAATGCATAACGATAAACAACTGCTCTAAATTCCTTTTGATCTTCAGGCAATTCTTTTTGCTTAGCAGTATGTTTAATTTCTTTAATAAAATCTTTGATTGAAGTTTGATTCATTTGAGCTTTTAAATCAAACTCCAATTGCTTACGAATTTTTACTGGCAAATAAATTTTATCTATCTGCTCTAAAGCATATTGCACCATTTCTACGCGAACTCGATCAACTTCTGCTCTTTGAGCATAATCCGGCTTGTCCTTGGGCAATATAAATCTAAATACAATTGTTGGTACAATCATGCTGAGAAGAATCAAAGTAATTTCACTAATCAAAATCAAATGAAAATCTGCTAAATTTACATTTAATTCACTCAAAGTATAAGCCAATGCAAAAGTTACGGCGCCATGAATTCCGCCTAAACTAAATATCCAAGCATCTTTATAGCTAATTTTTCCCTTTAATTCAGGTGCAAAACGGCAATATAAAAATCTAATTGCCAAATTAGCCAAATAAAGAATTATACCAATTAGAATTGCATCAATGGTTTGCACATTAAATATATCTTCACTCATTGAGCGAATAATAATTATACCAAGTAATAAGAAAACAATTCCATTAAGAATGTCTATGAGTAGCTCAGAAAATTGATTGCTATTATAAAAAATTGATGCATTAGTCAATCTGCTACGCTCTGATTCTACATTGTGTACTAGCCCGGCTGCCACAACAGCAATAATTCCTGACACATGAACTTCTTCTGCCAAAAAGTAAATAGCTAGTGGCGTTAAGAAAAATAGTATCTCTAGCGGCATGATAGTACTGCTTGCTAAATGATGTTTGGACCTTAAACTTACTTGACGCAAAAAGACTAATAAAATAGCAATTAAACTGCCAAAAACAATTCCGCCACCAGCAGAGTAGATAAAGTTTCCAATAGCTTCGCCAATACGCAATTGTTTATGAATATACCAATCAACTGCCATGTTAAGCAAAATAATGCCAGAAGCGTCGTTAAACAACGATTCATCTTTTAAATAAAATTCTATCTTCTTAGGCAATTTTAGTCCGTGGACCACCGATTCTGTTGCTGTAGCATCAGTAGGCGTTGAAATAGCCGCCAAAATAAAAGATAAAGGTAGTGAAACACCTAAACTCAAATAAATACCAAATGCTGCAGTTATTGTAGCCAGGATAATCATTACTACTGTTAAGCCTAATATGGCTCGCCAGCTGCGCAATACATTATATAGCCGCGTACGTTGCCCCTCAAAAAATAAAAGCGGTGCAACAATCAAACCCATAAAGATTTCCGAGCTAAATCCTTCAATCATTCGGTTAGTTTGAGGAATTAACGCAATCGCCATTCCCATTAGCATCGCAATATAATTAACAGATATTCTTCTAAAAAGATGCTGTTGAATTATATTAACTATTGCTACAGCAAACAAAAGGAAGCCTATAAAAATTATTACATTCATAGTTCCAAGTCTCAATTAATAAAAAAGCCCAGGCAATTCAGAGGCTTGGGCTTAGTACATCATTTTATCTTCGTACATCTTGTATGCACGATCAAAAATTGACATACTTGGTAAATAACTAGCATTAAGTTCTAAATAATCTGACAACTTCTCATAATTTTGTTCCTGCTTAGGAAAAGTCAGATCATTTTGTGCATTATTAGCAAATTGAGCTACCTCATCCGTTGAATCGGCATCCCTTTGCGTCATCAAATAACGATAAAAACTCTCTCGATAAGCCATACATTACTCCAAATAATATAAAATTGCGTAGGCACCATTACCAGCATGTGTAGCAATAATTGGACTTGTTTCAGCAACTAAAACATTAATATCAGGATTGATTTCTTTAATTTTATCTGCTAACTCATGCATTGGTTCAGGCGTATCAACATAAGAAATTCCTACTTCTTTGATATGGTCTTTATTTTCTGCAATTTCGTCTAAAACTCGTTTATCAAAGGCACGACTAAATTTCTTGCCTCGGCCCTTCTTAAAGACGTTTAATTCACCTTTTGGCATTTGCAATGCAATTCGAATGTTCAACATTGTAGCAATTCGACCAGAAAGTGCGCCAAGACGACCGCCTTTAATTAAGTTCTTTAAATTAACAACCATCATTTCCAACTTTTGGTTGTCTCTAATCTTTTCAACGTGACTAACGATCTCATCCATCGACTTTCCAGCTTGAGCATCTTTAGCAGCTGCCAAAACTTGAAAGCCTTCTGCTCTATCAGTTAATTCTGAATCGATAATTGTAACATTATCAGATTGCTCGGCAATTTCAGCAGCTTGACGTGCTGCAGAAATCGTTCCACTTAAAGATTTAGCTAAGAAAATACCAATTACTTTGCTTCCATCTTCGGTCAAATTTTTAATTACTTCAACAAAACGACCAATTGGTGGTTGACTAGTCTTAGGAAGGTTTTCTGCTTCATTCATCTTTTTGACAAAATCGCTTCTAGTTATATCGACTCCATCAACATACGATTTGCCATCAATAGTTATCGTCAACGGAACTACAGTAATATCATATTTTTCAATTTCTTCTTTTGTTAGTTGGACGGATGAATCCGTCATAACTTTGATCTTTGACAACGTATTCGCCTTCAATTCTAATTTATTTACCCATTTTATGATAAAATGTGTGCAACATATATTATGTATTGTATCAAAAAAATTACTTAAGAATAAACAATTGATTGGATGTATTTAATGAACATTAGTAAACCATGGCAAGAACCTAAACATAGATCTAAAAGATATTATCTTTTAGATAATATCTTCAGCGCAATTACTCATGGTATTGGTTTTGGCTTATCAATTGCAGGATTAGTAGTCTTAATTGTTAGAGCAGCCCATACCGGAAGTCCAATGCGCATTGTAACTTTCACTATTTATGGATCATGCTTAGTTTTACTCTATTTATTTTCAACGCTATATCACAGCCTGATATTTACCAGAGCCAAGCATGTCTTTCAAATTTTTGATCACTCTTCGATCTTTTTATTAATTGCTGGCTCTTATACCCCATATTCTTTAGTGGCTATTGGCGGTGCTTGGGGCTGGACGCTATTTGGCTTGATCTGGGCCTTAACTGTCTTCGGCATTATCTATTACATTTTTAACCGAGGAAAGCACGTCATCTTAGACACAATTTTATATGTGGGTATGGGCTGGTTAGTCATTCTATCAGGCCCATATTTATATGGTCGTTTAAGTCCAACTGGCTTTTGGCTATTAGTTGGCGGCGGTGTTGCTTACACAATCGGGGCAATCTTATTCAGCATGCGCAACGTACCTTTTATTCATACAATTTGGCATTTATTCGTAATGCTAGGATCAATCTTGATGTACTTTTCAGTTTTGTTTTATGTTTAAAAAATGCGGCAGAAATCTGCCGCATTTTTATTATGCTAATCTAAACTATCCAAATATTGTTCAATAGCTTCTTCACTATTTTCAATTTCGCCATCTACAACCAATTCTCTAATCTTGTTAAGAGTACGGCCAAGTTGTGCACCAGGACGCATCCCTCGCTCAATCAAGAAACTACCATCAATTGCTAACTCGCCTGACGTCTTAATTGGCAAAGCTGTGTAGCGGTCAACTAAGGCTTCTGATGCAACTGGCTGTCCTAAAATATGAGCAACATCAATTGTATTGATAATAATCTCTTCTCCAGCCTCAAAGAGCTCATAATCAGTTGGTTCATGATCTGCAATTAAATCGAACATCTTAATGATTCGCTCAACCTTATCAGTCATCGCGTTCGAATTCTTCCAGTCACGCATAAATTTACTGATTTGTTCATTTGGCACTTTAAGCAAAATGATAATGATCGCCCACAGGCTGCTTTCCATTGTAGGACTAAATTTTAATCGTGGATAAATTTGCAACAAGTCTTTCTTACCTGCAAAATCAGGTACATCTTCACTTAGCTGGGTATCTAAGAAAATCTGAAATGCTTGTCTAGAAAATGGTCCTAAGCCCATTTTGACAAATTCTTCACGAATACGTTCAACCGAAATTTTCTTTAATAATTCATGATTGTCTTTAATTGCCTGCTCAGTTTTAGCTTCCAGTTTAAATTCTAGCTGACTCATGAATCTAACTGCACGCATCATTCTCAATGCATCTTCATGAAATCTCTTTTCTGGATTACCAACAGCACGAATAACATGATTCTTCAGGTCTTCAATTCCGTTGAACAAATCAACAATTTCGCCGCGCATATTCATTGCTAAGGCATTAATAGTAAAGTCTCTTCTCTTCAAATCTTCATCAAGATTTTGGACAAAAGTTACATGATCTGGTCTTCTAAAGTCTTGGTAACCTGATTCTGTTCTAAAAGTAGTGATTTCATAGCTTTCACCGCCATATAAAACAGTAACGGTTCCGTGTTTAATACCTGTATCAATTGATTTATCAAAAAGTTCTTTAACTTCTTCTGGATAAGCACTAGTAGTGATGTCTACATCGTGAACGTGTCTATGCAGTAAAACATCTCTTACTGAGCCACCTACAAAATAAGCTTCAAATCCTGCATTTTCTAAGGTTTGCAGGACGGGCATGGCTTTAACAAATATTTCTGGTAAATTATCTATTTTGATCATTAATAAAATCTCAATTCTTATTCTTTTTAATTCTTTGTCTGTTAGAATGAAGGAAAAAGCATTGAAGGAGGTAAGCAAAATGAAAAGAATCAATAAAGAAACATTCATTGATCTTTTGATGATTGCACTTGGATGCGCCATCTACGGCATAAGCCTAGATATGATTTCCGTACCCAACAAACTAGCAGACGGGGGCTTAAGCGGTATCGCACTGATTCTGCGTCATTTCTGGGGTATCAATATGGGTCTTTCCACTCTTGTACTTAACATTCCCCTTATTTTAATTGGTTACCGCTTTATGGGAAAACGCCTTTTATCATACACAATTTGGGGAACGCTATCTCTTTCCTTTTTCCTTTGGTTTTGGCGCTCAGTTCCTATTATAAAACAATTGAATTTAGAACACGACCTCTTCCTTTCAGCAATTTCTGCTGGTGTACTTTCCGGGATAGGATTGGGACTAGTTTTCAGATATAACGGCACTTCCGGAGGAACTGATATTATTGCAAGAATTTGCCAACTTAAATTTGGTATTTCTTCTGGTAAAATGTTGCTCTTTTGCGACGCAGTAGTTTTATTTGCCTCTCTATCATATTTGGACATTAAGCATATGATGTATACGCTTCTTGCTTCATTTGTTTTGTCTCGCGTAATGGACACCGTTCAACAAGGTGCTTACAATGCACGTGCTTTGTTAATTATTTCAGATAAATACGAACAAATTGGTAAGATGATTGATTTAAAGCTTGATCGCGGCTTCACTTATTTAAAAGCCTTGGGCGGCTATAAACAAGATGACAAACGCGTAATCTATGTAGTAGTTTCACCACGTGAAATTCCCGCTATCAAGCAATTAATTAGAAAAGAAGATCCTGACGCCTTCTTCTCAATTCTTGAGGTACACGAAGCCGCTGGTGAAGGATTTACCTATAAGCAAAAACGTCATCACTTTTTCATCAGGAAATAAAATAAGCCGACATTAGTCGGTTTATTTTTTTATAGATTATTATATAAATCCTGCATTTCATCATCTTCAGGAACAAGCTTAAGATAACGTTCCAGCAATTGCTTAGTGATATCGTTATTATTTTGAGCATTGAAGAACATAATCATCTGATGCAAGAAGTCAGGATTCTCTTTAAAATCAGGATAAGCTAGCAAGAATTCGCTTTGTGCCTTTTCACTGTTATCTAGTCGTTCATAAGATAAAGCCATGTTCCAGTGAGCTTGAGGCTCAATATTCTCATTATCCATATCTTTGAACAAAGCAATATTGTCATTATCTTGATGCATGTGCAGATACAAGTTAGATAATTGCATACGCAAATCACTATTGTCTGGTGCAACTTTTAAGCCCTTTTCAAGTAATTCTTTGGCTGTATCCATTTGATTTAGGTTAGCTGCACTTCTAGCACCTAATGAATATAAAGTCTCATCTAGCTCGTTATAAGCCAATCCTGCTTGAGCTGTACGAAGTACTTGTTCATTATCGTGTTTATGTTCATAAGCTTGAGCTAATAATGGGTAAGCATTGACATAGTCTGGACTTTGCTCAATTACTTCGTCTAAGAACTTAATTGCCTTGTCATCATCGCCTACAGACAACATGACTAGACCTGCTTCATACTTGCTATCAATATCGAAAATGCTATCGCTGCGTTTTCTAATAATATCAGCTGCTTGTTCATAGTTGCCCATCTTAGCATTTGTCGCAAAGAGACGTTGATTTAAGTTAACTTCGCCGAATGTCTCTTGACGCTGAACTAAATCTTTATATAAAGCTAAAGCTTGTTCGTAGTCGCCGCTTAAGTAGTCTAATTCTGCTAAACCAAACTTAACTGCATCTTCTTCAGGAGCAATCTTCAATGCTTGCAATAATTTATCCTTTGCAGTCTCAATCAAGCCGCTTGTTTGGTAATAATCGGCTTGGACGAGCAGACTATCCAAATAGGCAGAAGAGTCCTTAGAGACGCTGTAAAGCAGCGACAAGCCATCGTCTTCATCGCCGTCATTAAGTAAAATTTCTGCTAGGTATACTTTAAATAGATCTTCTTTAGGGAATTTTGAGATTAAAGCACGATAAACTTCCTTGGCTAAGTCGGTGAAACCTAAGCCGGTTAAGTTTTCAGCAAGGGATGCCAAAATTTCAGGATCATCATTATCTAATGCTTCTTTTAAAAGGTGTTTGCTTTGTGAAAAATCGTGATCTTGAATTGAATCAAGCAATTGTTCAGAATAACTCATTATTTTTCCTCCAATCAGACTTTTATTGTACTAAAAAAAGACGCTGGAATAAAATCCAACGTCTTTTTATTGAAATTAAGTAATTGACTACTTAACTGCTTCCTTAAGAGCCTTACCTGGCTTAAATGCAGGTACTTCACTTGCTGGGATTTCGATTTCATCACCAGTTTGTGGGTTACGACCCTTACGTGCTGCACGGTGACGTACTTCAAAAGTACCAAAACCGATCAATTGTACCTTTTCACCCTTAGCAAGGTTGTCTTGAATTGAGCCAAAGATAGCATCAACAGCAGCAGCAACTTCTTTCTTAGTCAATTTAGTCTTTGAAGCAACTTCAGAAACTAATTCAGCTTTATTTGCCATAAATAATTCACCTCCTGAATTTGAACCCGAAGTCCAAAGTTTATACTTGTTTTTCGAAAAAAACAAGGAATAATGATCTTGCTTAATTAATCATTCTTTCCTAGAAACCAAAATATCACAAAACCCTTATTACAACAAGGTTTTTTAGTAAATTTGGCAACTTTTTTATTACTTTCTCTTTCTAGGAAGGATTTTTATAGGTGTTCCTGTAAAATCAAAGTTTTGACGCAATTGATTTATCAAAAATCTTTCATATGAAAAGTGCATTAATTCTGGATCGTTTACGAAAACAACAAAAGTTGGTGGATTTGTACTTACTTGCGTCATGTAGTAAACGCGAAGACGTTTACCCTTAACCATTGGGGTAGGAACAAGTTTACTTGCTTCAAGCAATAAATCGTTTAAGACGCTTGACTGAATACGTTGATTTTGGTTGTCATAAACTTCCTTAACCATTGATGGAATTTGGTCAAGACGTTGTCCAGTCTTGGCAGAAACAAACAAAATTGGAGCATAATCCAAGTATTGGAATTCGTCTCTAATTTCTCGTTCAAATTCTTTGGCACTTGTGCTGTTCTTTTTTGGCAAGTCCCATTTATTGACAACGATGATGATGCCACGTCCTGCTTCATGGGCATATCCGGCCACGTGCTTGTCTTGTTCTCTAATGCCTGTACTTGCATCAAGAACTAATAAAACCACGTCTGAGCGTTCAATAGCGCTCATAGCACGCAATACAGAATACTTCTCTGTCTTTTCGTAAACCTTACCACGTCTTCTAATTCCGGCAGTATCAACAACCTTGAATTTAACGCCATCTTTAGTAAAAGGTGTATCAACAGCATCTCTAGTCGTACCTTCTTCGTTGGCAACAATTACTCGATCTTCGCCTAATAATTTATTGACAATAGAAGATTTACCAACATTTGGTCGACCAATAACACTGAAAGAAATAACGTCTTCAGCTTGAGTATCTTTATCTTCAGGGAATTTTGACACAATTGCATCAAGCAAGTCACCAATACCAGTACCATGACTGCTTGAAACAGGAATTGGATCACCTAAACCTAAGCTGTAGAAATCATAGATATCGTTTCTTTGTTCAGGATTATCAGCCTTATTTACTGCCAAAATAACTGGCTTTTTAGTCCGATAAAGTAGATGAGCAACACGTTCATCAAGATCCGTCATATGATTTACTACGCTAGTAAGTATGACGATAACATCAGCTTCTTCAATAGCAATTTCGGCTTGGGCACGGATTTCTTCTTCGATCTTACCGCCTTCCCAGGTAATACCCCCAGTATCGATTAAATCGAATTTGTGTCCCATCCATTCGGCTTGAGCATAATTTCTGTCTCGAGTTACACCAGGCTTATCTTCAACAATTGCTAAGCGCTGATTAATTATACGGTTAAAGAGCGTTGATTTACCGACATTTGGTCGGCCAACAATCGCTACAACTGGTAAAGCCATTTTCAGCCTCCTTTACAAATTAGAAAATAAAAAAGCCGACATCGTGTCGGCTTTTTTAATAGAAATGACTACTTACGGTCCTTTAATTGGTCACCAATGATGTCACCTAATGCAAAGCCGTTGTCATTGTCACTCATGTACTTCTTGTTAACTGAGTTTTCGTTACGTGAACGACGTGGACGAGAACTGTTGTTGTCTGATGATGAAGCGTTTGAGTCAGCAGCCTTGATTGAAAGTGAAATTCTTCTGTCACTTGGGTCAATGTTCAAAACCTTAACCTTAACAGTTTGGCCAACCTTCAAAACATCGCTTGGCTTGTCAACGTGCTTGTTTGAGATTTCTGAAACGTGTACCAAACCTTGGATACCGTCAGCAACTTCAACAAATGCACCAAAGTTAGTCAATGACTTAACTTCACCTTCAAAAACATCGCCTTCGTTTAAGTCAGCAGTAGCTTGTTCAAATGGTGAAGGTTCAGTTTGCTTAATAGACAGGGAAATACGATGTCTGTCATTGTCAATACCAATGACTTTAACCTTAACATCTTGACCAACCTTCAAAACATCGCTTGGCTTGTCAACGTGCTTGTAAGAAATTTCTGAAATGTGAACTAAACCGTCAACACCACCAACATCGATGAATGCACCAAAGTTAGTCAAACGTGAAACCTTACCTTCGATAACGTCGCCAACAACTAATTGTGATGCAACCTTATCAAATGCTTCTTCACGTTCTTCTTCAACTAAGTCCTTGTGTGAAAGAATCAAACGGTTCTTGTTTGGATCAATTTCAGTAATCTTAAGCTTCATAGTCTTACCAATGTATGGCTTAAGATCTGAAACGTAACGGTTTGAAATTAATGAAGCTGGTAAGAAACCACGAGTACCAACATCAACAAGCAAACCACCACGTACTGATGAAGTTACAGTACCTTCGATAGCATTGCCTTCTTCGAAGTCCTTTTGTAACTTGTCGTATGCTTCTCTTTCCTTTAAGCGGGTAACTGAGAAGAAGAATTCACCGTTTTCCTTGTCGCCACCAGCTCTTCTTAATACTAAGGCCTTGAACTTGTCGCCAGGCTTAACTAAATCGCGTAAGTCTGCGTTACGATCTGAAGTGTATTCACGACGAGTGATAACACCTTCAACACCAGCGTTTTCAACGCCAACATCGATTTGGCCGTCTTCAACGTCTAATACTTCGACATCGACAATATCTCCGACCTCAACTCCTTGCATTTGCTTTAATGCGTCTAAAAATTGATTACTGTTTTCTGACATATGTACCTCCCAATATCATGTCCCATTTTAAATGAAAGTTAGATATTTTTCTACTATTTTGTGCCGTTTTTTAAAAATTTTTTTGACTTTTTTTGATTTGAGCTAAAATTGCCTCTACAACTTGGTCAATCGACATGTTTGTAGTGTCAATTTCAATTGCATCATCTGCCTTTTTTAATGGCGAAACTTTACGATGAGAATCTTTGTAATCTCTTGCTGCAATATCTTTTTCGATTTCATCAACAGTTTGATTAGATTCAATGCCACGTTCTTTAAAGTCTAAAAGGCGACGCTCAGCGCGAGATCTGGCAGAAGCCACCAAGAAGATCTTTACTTCTGCATTTGGCAATACTGTAGTACCGATATCACGCCCATCCATGATGACGTTGGTTTTGCCTGCCATTTGTCTTTGCAGACTAACCATTTTTTCACGAACTTTAGGTAAAGCTGATACTTGTGATACATTAGCTGAAATTTCTGGTGTTCTAATTTCCTTAGAAACATCTTTTCCAGCTACATAAACTTTTTGCTCGCCGTTTTCGGATCTTAATTCAATTCCATCTTCATCGATAGCTTTTAAGATTCCGGCTTCATCCCCATAATCCAACTTGTGATTACGGGCAATAACTGTACATGCACGGTACATTGCACCTGTGTCAATATATACAAATGACAATTTCTTAGCAATGATTTTAGCAACCGTGCTCTTTCCTGCTGATGCAGGACCATCTACTGCTACTTGCATTTCAACAAAAAGAGATCTTACAGTCGATCTCTTTTATCCTTTCTGAAAGATTATTTCAACTTAAGTGTCTGGCCAATATTGACATTTGAAGTGTCTTTAAGATTATTTAACTTGGCTAATTGATCAACTGTTAATCCATGCTTTTCTGCAATGCTAGTTAAAGTATCGCCTGTCTTAACCACGTAGGTCTTAGGCGTAGATTTTTCAGATGAACTAGAACTAGTTTTAGCAGAATCATCCTTTTTTGAAGAAGCTGAGGAAGCCGAGGATTTTTTCTTAGCTTGAGAGCTCTTGGAACTTGAAGAAGTCTTCTTGACTGTTTGAACTTCAGTAGCTTTTTCAGAAGAATGATTTGAGGCTAAGCGATAAACTGTTGGAACAAGTGCAATTAAGATCACTGCTAAAATTACAATGACTGCAACCCAGCGACCAGAGCCGCTAGACGGATGCTCCTTTGCACTTCTTTTCTCAGTAGGTCGCTCATAGTGTTTGTATGGACCCGTTGATTTTTTATCCATCTATAAATTCCTCCATTCACTTAACGGATTAATTCTAGCATACTTTACAAAGCTTTGAATATAAAAAAATCCATCAACCTTTAATCAGTTGATGGAATATTTTTTAGTTTAAATTAAATCTCTTACGTACAAATGGCTTAATCGTCTTAACTGTTGCCTCAAACAATAAGTAAACTACAACACTATTGATAACTCCCTTTAATAAATTAAACGGAACAATAATGCCGAAAATATATGCTCTCATTGATGGCAAATGAAGCAATTGTCCTAAATATACCTTTTCTGTAAAGTGGTAAAGCGCACCATAGCTATTAATTGCTGGCAAGTTAGGTACCGCAGTTACTGCATAAACTGGTGTCAAAACAAAGGCATTAGCTAAAGCCATGACACAAGTCATTGCCAAGATACCAATAATTAAGCCCACAACCGGCATTAAGCGCCCTCTCAAGGTCTTTCTGTTTTCAGGGGTTACACTCTTACTTAAGAAGTAAAATGGCAATGAGAACGACATAGATGCTAAAAAGGCAGCTATTTCACCGACTACGCTTGGAAGAGCAAAACCGCTAAAAATCAAACTTAAGATCATTCTGATTAATGCGATAATAACTCCAGGAACAGCTCCAAAAATGAACATCCCGATCGTAATAATTACATCTGAAAAGTCAAATTTCAAAAAGCCAATACCTGGCATAATTGGAAATTCAAATTTCATTACTACAAAGGCAATACAGCCGATCAATGCATAGGCAATAACATTAGTTAAATTACTGGATTTAGTTCTTACTTTATCCATACTTACTTTTCCTTTCCAAGAAAAAAGGTCTATTGCTTCAGCAACAGACCTCTAAAAGTAAAGTAAGATTTTTTATTGATCTGTCTTCTTCCATCTAGACTATAACTATCGGTATCATAAAAGATTCAGCCACAAAATGTGGGTCGCGGACTCTCACCGCCGGTCGGGACTTTCACCCTGCCCTGAAGACAATAACCTTAATATTCAATTTACACTTATAATTTAGTCCAAACGCATTAATCTGTCAACTTCATTTTTAGACAATTCACGATATTGACCTGAAGTAAGTGAATCCAGTGTCAAAAAGGCATACTTTTCACGTGAAAGCTTTTCAACTAAGTGACCAACAGCTTTAAACATTCTCTTTACTTGATGATAATGACCTTCGTGAATGGTTAATTGAACAATTTGTGTATCCTTGCGCTTATCTGTTTTAAGCACTTTTACCTTAGCTGGAGCGGCCTTAAAGCGATCAAGCTTAACACCATGAGTTAAAGTTTTAATTTCATCTGGTGTCAAAATACCCTTAATTTTAGCCACATAAACCTTTGAGACTTCGTTTCTTGGGTGCATTAACAAGTTAGCTAACTTACCATCATTAGTCATTAATAAAAGACCGGAAGTGTCATAATCTAAGCGACCTACAGGATATAAACGGTATGGGACATCTTCAAAATAATCTACGACTGTTTTTCTATCCTTATCATCACTAGCTGTAGAAACAACGCCACGAGGTTTATAGAAAAGATAAGTATGCAAACTTTCACGCTCAATTGGCTCATCGTCTACTGTGATATTGCTAAAAGTATCGACCTTAGTACCTAGTTTGGTAACTACTTTGCCATCAACTTTAACACGTCCAGCAGTAATCATTTTTTCTGCTTTTCTTCTTGATGCAATACCTGCTTCTGCTATAACTTTTTGCAGTCTTTCTGCCATTATTGTCCTTCTTTCTGATTATCTTGATCTAACTTTTTAGGATCAAATAAATTTATTTCTTCGCCTTCTGTATTATCTTCAAAGTCTTCAATCAGTGGAAGATCAGCTAAGCTTTGATAGTTGAAATATTGTAAAAAGTAATCTGTAGTCACATAAAGCTTAGGGTGTCCTGGAGCTTCCTTTTTACCATTAGTTTCAATTAAACCACGCCAAACTAATGTCTGCAGCGCTCCTGAAGAATTAACGCCACGAATATCATCAATTTCTACTCTAGTTATAGGCTGGCGATATGCAACAATTGCCAAAATTTCTAATGCAGATTGACTTAAATTCTTTGTTAAATCTTTTTGGAAATATTTTTCAATTATTTCTGCAGTTTGAGGACTAGTAGTCAACTTATAAGTATGAGACACATGAATTAACTGAATTCCAGAGTCTTGATCTGCTGCCAATTTTTGCTTTAATTTATCTGCAATTTGACCTAATTCTTCGCCATCTACTCCAAGAAGCGCAGTTAAATTCTGCTCTTCAATTCCACTATCTCCAGCTGCATACAGAAGTGCTTCTAAATTTGCTTCTTTACTTGCCATTTACATCTGTTCTTTCTAAATCCAAATCCCCAAATTCTCTTGCTTGCATAATATAAATTTCATGATTTTTACACAATTCAAGCATTGCTAAAAATAAGCCAATCACATCAGAAATTGACCGCATTCGATCTGTACAACTAAAAAAGCTGACTTTCTTCGTTTGCTTTAATCGCCCACGCAAAAAATCAATCATATCATTAATTGGGGTTTCTGCAACTTCAATTGCAGCAGTATTTGGCTTACGCAATTTTAAGCGCCGTAAAACCATACTAAAAGTAGTTGCCAATTCATCAGCCGTAATCTGACCTTTAGGCAAAGGCTGTACTTTAACAGACTTAGAAACACTAGCCTCTTTAGAAACTGTAATTGGCACTTCTTCATTTCGTTCTTTGAAATATGCCGAGATTTTTTTAAACACTGAGTACTGAATCAGTTGTTGAACTAATTCATCACGTGGATCATCATCTGGCTCCACTTCATCTACAAAGTCATTCTGCGGCAACAAATATTGTGATTTTATCCGCAACAAAGTTGAGGACATTACGAAATATTCACCAGCAATTTGCAAATTCAGTTTTTGCATTTGACCTAAATATTCGAGGTATTGACTAGTAATCTGGGCAATAGGAATATCATAAATATCGATTTTTTGTGATTGAATTAAGTGCAGCAATAAATCCAGTGGCCCTTCAAAATTAGGCAACTCTAATGTTAAATCCTTTTTATCCATTTATTTCAACTGCCTTTAATAGCTTAGTGTACTCAGGTACTGCTGTTATCCTCTTATTTGGATATTCATTCTTCAATTCCGCAAAAATATCCTTTTCATAACTAATTTCACGAAAGCCTGGAGCAAGTGACAAATAACGAATAACAATAAATTTATCCGTAATTTGAGTACCTAATACACCAACAATATTATTTTGCTTATTGCGATACAAAAACAATACGAAATCATTGTCTTCTTGATTTAAACTGATCTCTTCTTTTAAGTTTTCAATATTTTTGAAGTCTGGCAAATATGAGAGTAACCCCATAGCTGTCTTTTCATAATCTTTTTTATATTGTATTAGCATAATTTCACCTAAAGACGTGGATGAGTCTTTTGATACACTTGTAAAATATGTTTTTGCGATAAATTAGTATAAATCTGAGTAGTACTAATATCTGAGTGACCTAAAATCTCTTGAACAACTCTCAAGTCTGCACCATTTTCTAGTAAATGCGTCGCAAAAGTATGACGCAAAGTATGTGGTGTAACATCTTTAGTAATATTGGCCATTTGACAATATTTCTTGATCATTTGCCAGATAGCTTGTCTAGTTAATTTGCTTCCGCGATTGTTTAAAAAAAGATGTTCATCATTTTTTCCAGATTTAAGAATCAATGGATCACGAACTTGTTTTTGATATTTATCAATCCAATGTAAAGCAACAGGACTAATTGGAATTAGTCTTTCCTTTGAGCCTTTTCCTAAAACACGAATCAAGCCAAGGTCTTCATGAATATCCTGCAATTCTAGATTAATTAATTCACTTACCCGCATTCCTGTAGCATATAAAGTTTCAAGAATTGCACGGTCACGCAGACCTAATTTTTGTTCTACATCTGGCTGCTTTAATAAACGATTAACTTCTTCTCTACTTAAAGCAGTTGGAAAACGACGCTCTTTTTTAGGTAGATCGATTTCTAGCATCGGATTTAACTTTTGAATATTTTGCCGAGCAAGCCATTGATAAAACTTACGCATGCTAGAAATAAGCCGACTAATCGAACTAGTTGCTTTATTTAAATCACGCTCTCTAGCCAAAAAAGCATCAACGTCACTAGCTTCAGTAGGCCATGAAGTCATTCCTTCTTTTTTAATAAAAGAAAGAAATTCCTCCAAATCCTGTCGATACGCACTAATCGTGTTATCGCTTAGGCCTCTTTCAACTTGGCTAAAACGTAAATAATCATCAATTTGATCTTGCAACTCGTTATTCGCCATCGATATCCTCTTCTGGATCTTTAATTAAAGTTATAGTTCCTGCATCTTTATCTTCTTCAATTAAGCCAGCCTTGAGTAAGTAACCTACAGCACGCTTAAAAGCAGACTTTGAAATACCAAAGTATGATTTGATTTCTTGTGCATCAGACTTGTCATAGAAAGGTAAAGTCTTGGTTTCACGTCTACGCAAACTCATTAAAATCATTTGAGCGTCATCATCAATTTCTTCAAAGGCTCTAGGCAAAGCACTCAAATTCAGACGACCATATTGACTAACGCCAATTACTCTACCCTTAAATTGTTCGCCTAAACGCATTGGACGAGGCATTTGAGAAGCGTGAACAAATCCCAAGTAATAATCGTCAGTTAATACAAAGGCACCAATTTCACGGCTAGCATACACAGTACCGAAGACATTTTGGTTATTCATATTGTTAGGAAAGTTGGCAGCTAATTGTTCAAAAATATTTTCATCAGCTAACTTTGCCCAGATTCGATCCTTGTAATCTGTTTCTAGTCTTACTAATAAGCGATCATCGCGGCGAGGCCATCTTTCCTTTTCACGTGGTAAATCATCCATAGACAATACTACATCCTTATCAGGAAGACCTACATCAACGAATACACCCAATCCTGGTCTTACTTCAGTAACCTTGCCCCAGCCATATTGATCTGGTTGCGCAAATGGCAAAAATTGAGTCATTTCGCGATCATGATGTTTATTATCATAGATAAAACCTTCAATTTCATCACCGACTTTTGGAATATCGTCTTGGGTGATTTCATGCTTTTTTAGTTCATAAGTTATTCCATCAATTTGAACATAATAAGCATTTTCATTTTCATCAATGATTTTTCCTTTTTCAACAGTTCCAAGCATAATTAATTGAATCTCCTACTTTACATATTATTATATATAAGTATAAGAGAAATTTGGGCAAAATAAAATAGCCAGCTCGAAAGCTGACTATTTTTTGATTAGCTAATCTTATTTTTTATATCTTTTTTAAATTAAAGGTTTGAGATTTCGCCTTGGTAGATAGCACCACGACGAGCGTCAACAGTGATAGTTGAGCCATCAGAAATCTTTGAAGTTGCGTCAGTAGCACCAACAACAACTGGGATACCTAATGACAAACCGATAACTGCTGCGTGTGAAGTTAAACCTGAAGCTTCAACAACTAAACCAGAAGCCTTCTTAATAGCTGGGTTGTAGTCAGGGTCAGTAGTCTTAGCAACTAAGATGTCGCCTTCCTTAACCTTGCTGTTAGCTTCTTCTGCTGAGTTTGCTACAACGGCCTTGCCGATAACTGAACCGTTACCAACACCTAAACCTTGAACAAGCTTGTTACCGATGATTTGTAACTTCATCAAGTTAGTAGTACCTGAGTCACCAACTGGAACACCAGCAACGATGATTACAAGGTCGCCATCCTTAACAAAGCCCTTTTCCTTAGCTACCTTAGCAGCTACTTCAAACATGTCATCAGTTGACTTAGGCTTTTCAGTCAATAATGGTTGAACGCCCCAAACAATACCTAATGAGTGTTGGATCTTTTCGTCGAAGGTCAATGCAATGATGTCTGCGTTTGGACGGTACTTAGAAATCATACGTGCAGTGTAACCTGAGTTAGTTGCAGTAATGATAGTCTTAACACCTAATTCTTGAGCAGTACGTACAACTGATTCACCAATAGCTTCGGTTACGTTTGAACCCTTGTAAGCTTCGAATCTTTGAAGTGCTAAAGTGTTACGCTTAAGCATTTGCTTTTCAGTACGTTCGTCAATTTCAGCCATAGCCTTAACAGCCTTAACTGGGTAAAGACCGTTTGCTGATTCACCTGAAAGCATAGTTGCGTCAGTACCATCAAGAACAGCGTTAGCAACGTCTGAAACTTCGGCACGAGTTGGACGTGGGTTTTCTTGCATTGAGTCAAGCATTTGGGTAGCAGTGATAACTGGCTTACCAAGTGCGTTAGCCTTGCGGATTAAGCTCTTTTGTACGAATGGAACTTCCATGAATGGAATTTCAACACCCATGTCACCACGAGCAACCATCAAACCGTCTGATACTTGTAAGATTTCGTCAGCGTTGTCGATACCTTCTTGTGATTCAATCTTAGGGAAGATCTTAACGTAGTCTGCACCTGCTTCTTCACAAAGCTTACGGATGTCTAAGATATCTTGAGCCTTACGTGCAAATGAAGCAGTAATGAAGTTAATACCGTATTGTAAACCAAACTTGATGTCGTCAGTATCCTTTTCAGTGATACCTGGAAGGCGGATTTCAACACCAGGAGCGTTAACACCCTTCTTTGAACCAATAACACCAGTGTTTTGAGCTTCACAAACTAATTCTCTCTTTGAGTCGTCCTTTTCCTTGATCAAAAGGTCAACCAAACCATCATCGATTAATACGTGACCACCAACGTGAGTATCATCGTATAAACCATCGTAGGTAACGTGGATCATGTCCTTGTTACCCTTCTTGGTGTCATCCATTGATACACGGATCATGTCACCAGTGTTAATAGTAAACTTGCCACCTTCTTGTTCAGTGGTTCTGATTTCAGCACCCTTAGTGTCAAGGTCGATACCAAGAAGCAAACCAGTATCCTTTTCCACTTGACGAACCATCTTCATACGAGCAAGGTGTTCTGGGTGGTCACCGTGTGAGAAGTTGAAACGGAATACGTTTGCACCAGCTTTTGCTAAAGCAGTAATAGTTTCAATATCGTTTGAAGCTGGTCCTAAAGTACTAACAATCTTAGTTTTCTTCATTATTAAAAAAATCCTCTCCAAAAATCAACTAAATTAATATTTAGTCATTTCTTCATTTACATCCATAAGCGCATAATCGCCGTGATGTTTACCATCAAACAAATCAAGAATGTCGTGGGTTTCAAGTTTGCTATTCTCGATGCCGACAGCTAAACCGCCCTTCCCATCAAGAAGCAACTTAACAGCATAGTTACCCATCTTAGTAGCATTTACTCTATCTGTGACAGTAGGTGAGCCACCACGTTGCATATGTGCAAGGACATTAGCACGAGCATCAAAGTCGCCGTATTTAAGTAATTCATCCTTAAATTTATCAGCTGACATGACACCTTCTGCTAAGACAATGATACCATGATCTTTGCCATCTGCAAATCCGCGTTTAAGAGTTTCTGCAATTTCCTTAATGTCATAAGGACGTTCAGGAATTACAATAGCATCTGCGCCGCTTGCAACACCGACACGCATAGCAATATCACCACATTCACGACCCATTACGTTAACAATGAATACTCTGTGGTGACTACTTGCAGTGTCACGAATCTTATCAATTGCGTCCATAGCAGTACGACAAGCAGAATCAAAGCCAATTGTGTAGTCAGTGTAAGGAATATCGTTGTCGATAGTTCCTGGCAAACCAACTGAGTTTACGCCGTGGCGAGTTAAGGCCAAAGCACCGTGGTATGATCCGTCACCGCCAATAACGATAACTGCATCGATACCATGCTTCTTCAATTGCTCTACACCCTTTTGTTGCACTTCTTCTTGTGCAAATTCAGGGAAACGAGCACTGTACAAGAATGTACCGCCTTCACTAATCTTGTGGTCAACATTTTCCGTAGTAAGCGGAACAAAGTCACCTGCAACCAAACCAGCGAAACCATAACGAATTCCAAAGACTTCAAGGCCATGATGAATGGCAGTCTTTGTAACAGCTCTAATTGCCGCGTTCATACCAGGGGCGTCTCCACCACTAGTTAAAATACCAATCCGTTTCATGAATTCACCTCATCATGATTATTTTGTGTAATTTCTCACATCAAGTAAATATTAACATTTTTTGGCTTAAAAAGCTCATAAAAATTGGGCTAATTTAGGCTTTATTTTGATATGTCAAAATGTTAGCACTTACATTGCTAACATACCGTCTACGCTAGGGTAGCAATTAATCTTTAAAATTGACTTTTCTCAAATTGGTCAATAAATATTGCATTTTATTTTGATCATAACGATCACCCTGAGTACGCAATCCAAGCAAATAAATATCGCCAATTTTCAAAATATTGTTAAATTTTTCATAAGCTGCTGGGAAAATAATAATTTCTTGCTGGCTTGAAGAATCAGCAAAACTAGCAAAAGCCATTGTTTTATCATTCTTAGTTCGAATCTTCTTAAGCCCCATTAGTTTGCCTACACTAATTCCTGATTCATTAATTTGGAATCGATTTAAAGGTATAGCATTAAATTTTCTAGCATACTTTTGTACGGCAACTAGTGGTGTAGTAGTTGTCGCAAAGCCCAAAACCTTTTCTTCCATTTCAGCTTTTTCGGCATTAGTTGGCTTTTCGGCTGGCTTTAATGGTGCATCCCCCAAAATTTCAGACAAAGAAATATTCTGCCCCGTTAATTGAACATTAGCAATTATGTCCTTACAGTTAGCTAATAATTCATTTCTATTGTCTTCTATTTGATCAAATGTACCAGCCATAATCAGAGCTTCAATTGCATCAACTTGTAAAAACTTAGAATCAATTCTGCGCAAAAAATCATTAAGTGATTTATATGGCTTAGTATTAGCCACAATTTCTTTGGCAAAGTCCACTCTCAAGCCTTTAATAGCCTTTAAACCAACCAAAATATTATTATTTTGCAGCGTATATTCTAGCTGACTGTGGTTAATATCAGGCGTTAAAACTCGAATATTTGCTTCTTGGGCTTGCATTATATATTGCTGAGCTTTAGCAGAAGTAGATGAATTTAACATTGCCGTATAAAAAGCAGCTGGATAATGCACTTTAAGATAAGCAAGCCAAAAAGCAATCTTAGTATAAGCTACAGCGTGAGAACGATTGAAACCATAGTTGGCAAATTGCTCAATATAGTGATATACACGCTCTCCCACTTCCTTAGCGTGCCCATTTTTAACTACACCAGCAATAAATTTGCTCTTTTCTTGCTCAATTACGTCTTGCTTTTTCTTAGACATTGCCCGGCGCAGAATATCGGCTTCTCCTAGTGAAAAACCAGCTAAAATCTGTGCAGTTTGCATAACCTGTTCCTGATAAACCAGGATGCCGTAAGTTGGTTGCAAAATCTGCTTTAAGCTTGGATCTGGATAGCGTACAGGTTCTTTACCATTTTTACGTGCCACAAATGTATCAATATTTTGCATTGGACCCGGACGATACAAAGCATTCACAGCTACTAAGTCTTCGAAATTATCAGGATGAAGTTGACGCAAAACTCGTCTAATTCCTTCAGATTCAAATTGGAAAATCGCATCGGTTTTCCCTTGCTGGAACAACTCTAACGTTTTTGCATCATTTAGCGGAATTTGATTTGGATCAATCTTAACGCCTTGACTACGGACTAAGTCCAAAATATTGCCCAAAACGGTCAAATTACGTAATCCTAAGAAGTCAATTTTTAAAAGACCTAAGGATTCAACGTATCGTTTAGTCTGCTGAGTAACTGGAATGCCTAAAGGCCCTGCTTGCAAGCCAGAAATCCCAGCAATTGAATCATCACTAATTACCAAGCCGGCCGCATGGATTGAATAATGCCGTGGCAAACCTTCTAATGCCATTGCTGTTTTGAAGAGCAATTTATTTTCTGTAGTTGCATCAACTAATAAACGCAATTCTCGTGATTCTTCATAGGCTTGTTTTAAAGTGATTTTGCCTTTAGAAAATGGAATAGCACGTGCCCATTTATTAACTTCGACCATTGTTAAACCAAAAACGCGGCCAACATCACGTAAAGCTTGTTTAGCAGCTAGTGTACCAAAAGTAAGAATTTGAGCTGCATGATCCATTCCATATTTTTGATACATGTATTTAATTACAGTATCTCGATGAATATCAGGAATATCCAAATCGATATCTGGCATTTCGTGTCTAGCAGGATTCAAAAAACGCTCAAACAGCAAGTGATATTTTAATGGATCTACTTCTGTAATTCTTAATGCATATGAAACAAGCGAACCACAAGCTGATCCTCTTCCGGGACCAGTAGTAATCTTTACGCGGTGGCAATAGTTGATTACATCCCAAACAATTAAGAAATAATCATCAAAGCCCATTTGGTTAATAATTCGCAATTCATAATTAAGCCGTTTTTGATATTCTGCAGGAACTGAAGCTTGACCAAATCTCGCCTTTAAACCAGTTTGTGCTAAATAATGCAGATATTCTTCAGAAGTAGGGAATTTATTTTGATGATACTTAGGCAAAACTGGCTTTTGAAAAATTACTTCCGCATTGCATTTTTGTGCAATTTCATCGGTATTATTAATTGCATCGTCTAATTCAAAGCGATGATACCTTTCAAGCATTTGCTCTGCACTAGTCATATAGTGCGAACCATCTTGCTTGGCTAAAGGTACCGTATCCTGAATTTTTTGACCTGAACCAATAGCTCGCAAAGTCTTTTGTAAAAATTGATCGCGTGGTTTTAAATATTCGCAGTCTTCTACTGCAACTAGTGGCAGCTTAAACTGTTTACTCAAAGAACGAGCATAATCAATATAATCTTGTGCATTTTGTGCTGCATAGACGCCAATATAAAGATCAGGAACAAGCTTTTTTAAATCACGTAAATAATCGCTACCTAACTGCTGATTAGTCTCAAAAAGATATACTAATTCACTTTTAGTATTTGCAGGTATAACAACCAACAAATCAGTTAAGTACTTGGTCAACTCTTTTAAAGTCAATATCTTATTATTTTGACCATTTTCAGTTAATAAATTAATTGCACTAGAAAGTCGAAGCAAATTGTGATAACCCTCATTAGTCTTGGCAAAAACCAACAAGTCATATTTTTGCGTGCTATCAACTAAACCATTTAAACGAATTTGCATCCCTAAAAGTGGTTTAATGCCCGATTTTTTAGCTACTTCATAAAAGTTCACTAAACCATACGTCACGTTAATATCTGCTAAGCCTACGGCGCTATAGCCATTTTCTTTAGCCGTTTCAATCAAATCTGAAATTTTGGTTGGACTATCTAGTAATGTAAATGAACTTAAATTTTGTAGTGCAGCTATTTGCATAACTTAACCACCTTTCACGAATACTTATTATAATTAGTATATCAAATTGCCTTAATAGAGTTTGAAATTAGCTTTGGTTTTTGATAAAATTCTACACGAAAGAAGGAATCAATATGGGTCGATATATCGTTACAATCGTATGGAGCGTAATCTACATGTTTGTTGTAGGCTTTATTGCTGGTCCTTTAACCCAAAGTGCTTCATTCAACGCTGCTGACATGAAAACTTGTCTTATTGTCGGTGTAGTCTTTGGTATTCTTTTCTCAGCAATTATTGCAACCATTACTGCTCATTCACACAAGGATAATAGCAAGTACAGTAAGTTAAAGTAATTAATTTAATCATTAATAAAAAATACACGTGAGAATCATTTGTCTCACGTGTATTTTTTTCGTTTTAATAGAACTTATAATTCTTCTTAGTATCTACTTGAACATCGCCATGGGTTAAGTACTCACTAAACATTTGAACATAATCTTTATCCAGTGTTGTTTCAATCTTATCCATGCTGTATTCAGGATAGAAGCCACCACCCATTGCACGATAGTTATTTACTGCCAAATGATAGATCTTATCGTCTTCGATTGGCTTACCGTGCAAAGTCAACTTAGTTAATCTTTCACCTTCAGGCTTTGATAAATCAGCTTCGTATTCAACAGGATAAAAGACATCAAAATGATAAAGCATTGGCTTAGGCTTAATCCAGCGATCAATAAAGGTGATCTTGCCATCTTTATCCTTTTTCAAGAATCCAGCACTGTGTTCAATGATATGGCGCAATTCTTTACCTGTTAACTTCACTCTGCACAATTGATTTGCATAAGGATAGTTAAGCAAGATATCTCTCATTGTAACCGTCTTGTCGAATCCCTTAGCTGTTTCGCTCATTACAGCTGTAGCTGAAACATCAGCCTTAGTGAACCATAATTGCATTTGCTGAATCAAATTAATAAATGGTGCACCTTCAATTCTGCCCTTCATTGCATTTTCAATTCGAGCAGGCTTATTCAAATGAGCAATAGGTTGATCAAGCCAAGCTTGGGTTCTTTTATCTAGATCAGCCACTTTTTCTACTACAGCCGGATCAGGATCATAGTCTTTAGTGTCGATCAACTTAGTGGTCATATTAGTGATCTTCTTAGTTTGATCATCAATGTCTAATACAACTTCTGCAACAGCTTCACCGCGATAGCCTGGTTGAACAATTGCAGTGTCTTTAGTAACCACATTTAAGCGGCGGTGTTGGTGACCTGTTAAAAAGACATCGACTTCTGGAATTTCAGTCAAAATCTTGTAGCCTTCATTTTCACCACGATGAGGCTCAGTAGCTTCACCAGTCACTGGATCACTTTCAAAACCACCATGATACATTACTGCTAAAACATCAACTTGTGGGCGCAAAATTTTAGCATAATGCTTAATCTTTTCATACGCAGAAGCAAATTTTAAACCAGCTACGTTTTGAGCAGGCTCCCAATGTGGGATATATTGCGTTGTAATGCCCAAAATACCGATTTTAAGCCCATTTTTCTCTACAATTGTATATTCCTTGCCGAAAAATGGTACATCGGTCTCAGCGTCCAAAATATTGTCATTAATGATTGGAGCCTTATTATGATCAACGTAGTAGCTTAAATAATCCAAGCCAAAGTTAAAGTCATGATTTCCAAGACAACGTGCATCATACCCCACTGCATTATATGCTTCAGTAAACTTCAATAAGTCATTGTAGTCACCTGTTGAATGGGTGTAAGAAGCAAGTGGAGAACCTTGAAGGCAGTCACCAGCATCTGTTACCACAACGTGATCTGCACCATATTTTTCTTTTTCTGACTTAATAACAGAGCTTACTCGACTCAAGCTAATTGGTGCATCATAGTCTGTTTTATTATGATAATCTGTTGGCAATAAGAAGCCATGAGTATCGCTTGAATGCAAAAATACTAATTTCATTTTTCCAAATCCTTTTCTTAGGCATAAAAAAAGACACCATCATTACAGGTGTCTTTTAATTAGTTATTGCCGTTATCGTTGTTGTTAACAACTTGACGACCCTTGTAATAACCTTTTGGTGAAACACGGTGGCTTAAACGGTATTCACCAGTAGTTGCATCATAGTGCATTGCTGGAACACTCAACTTAATGTGACCACGACGTGAACGTTTCTTTTGTTTAGAAGTATGTCTTGCAGGAACTGCCATTTAATTTGATCTCCTTTATTGTAGTCTTAAGCTTCAGGATCAATGAACCCTGAATTACTCACGTGATTCAATCATACTATTCAATTGAGAATAAATCAAGATTTATTCAGTTTTCTTCTTGTTTTTATTTAAAAATGCAATCTTATTTTTGGCTTCATGTTCCTTTTGATCGCGTCCAAAGAACCAGGCAATAATCATACCGATAATTACCATTACTACTAAAACTACGATCAAAGGCAATTTAACCTTAAAAAAGCCGAAATTAATTGCAACAGGTGATGTATTAAGCACCACAAAAATTACGGCAATTAAAGCAACAATCGAGCCAATAATTAAGTTTCTTTGTTTTTCCATCTATACTACTTCCTAGAAGCAAATTTTAAAGAAAGCTTATCGCCAATAGTTGGGAACAAGTTGTAAAGCTTAGCCAATGCAGCCAAACTAAGTGGTAAATTAAGCTCGCGCTTGTCACTGCCAAAGAAGTGAACTACTTGCCAAGCAACATCATCTGGATCAAGCATGAATTCTTGAACATTTTCAACATAATGACCAGACTTATCAGCAATGTTAAAGAAGTTAGTATAAACAGGACCTGGGTTAACAGTCATAACTTTTACACCAAATGGCTTAAGCTCTAAGCGCAATACATTAGAGAATTGAATAACTGCAGCCTTAGATGCACTGTAAGCAGCTGATTTAACAGTAGGAACCTTACCAGCAATTGAACCGAAGTTAATGATTTGACCAGTCTTTTGTTCCATCATTACGCGGCCAACTAGTCTAGTAAAGTACATCAAGCCTAAGACGTTAACTTGGAACATATTAGTTACGTCTTGCATCTTTTGTTCCATAAATTCTTCAAACTTGCCAAAGCCTGCGCAGTTAACTAAAAAGTCAATATGCTTAACTTGCTTAGTAATTTCATCAAAAGTCTTTTCAATATCATCAGGCTTACCCATATCTGTTGGAAAGACATAAGCTTCAGCACCTGATAATTCCTTAGCTTCTGCAGCGATTTCTTCTAGACGTTCTTTTCTTCTAGCAATCAAAATGACAGTAGCACCGCGACCAGCACTTTCAAGGGCAATGGAGCGACCAATGCCACTAGAAGCACCTGTAATAATAACAACTTTATTTCTTAGTGAATCTTTCATTATTCTGCACCTTTCATCGGAATATCAATACGATCAAAGTCATTTACCAAGACTGTATTCGGAAATACCTTCTTAGCTTGATTTTCTAATTTTTTAGCCTTTGCACCCATATAACGAGCTGATATATGGTTTAAGCATAGTTTTTTAACATTTTCTTGACGAGCAATCTTAGCTGCTTGAACAGAAGTTGAATGGTAATAATTATGTGCCATTTTACTCTCGTCACCTGCAAAAGTTGATTCGTGAACCAAAACATCTGCATCTTTAGCCAAACGAGCTATGCTTGGCGTAGAGCGTGTATCGTAAATGATAGTTACAATTCTACCAGGCTTTTCTGGGCCCAAAAAGTCTTTGCCGTTAAGCGTAGTGCCATCGGCCAAAGTTACTTGTTCGCCACGTTTTAGCTTACCAAGAAGTGGGCCATTAGGAATATTATACTTTGCTAGTTTATCAATTAAAAGTTCACCTGGGTGAGTAGCTTCAACTACTCTAAAACCAAAACTTGGAATACGGTGATCTAGTCTATCCGTATAAACGCGGAAGCCTTTATCTTCACAAATTAAACCTGGTTCAGATAATTCTACAAACTTAATAGGATAAGAAACCTTAGTTCTTGAAACTTGTAAAGATGTACGAACGAATTGTTCAATTCCAGCTGGTCCATAAATTGTAATTGGGCCTACATCCCCTTGAAAAGAACGGGTTGAAAGCAGTCCTGGCAACCCAAAAATATGATCGCCATGGTTATGTGAAATAAAAATTTTAGTGATTTTACGTAATCTAATATTTGTTCTTAAAATTTGATGCTGAGTAGCTTCTCCTACATCAAACAGCCAAATTTCGTTAAGCTCATCTAATAATTTTAACGCTACACAAGAAACGTTACGCTGCTTAGACGGCTGCCCTGCACCTGTACCTAAAAATTGTAATTCCATGAAAATCCTATTCTACTTAAAATTTTGAATGCTTAACAATTGTTTTGGTGATATACGCACTGTAATACTTAGATCCTTCTATATTAGGGTGTGTATGATCATCATAGAACCAATTTGGATGATTCTTCGAATATGAATACCAATCAATTATTATAAGATTATGATACCGTTTTGCACCCTGTCTTAGCAAATCGTTAACTGGTTTTTGCCAATCTCTAGTTGGTACATGCACATTAATCCAGAAAACTTTTCTCTTAGGTCCGACTTCATGCATGACTTTATCTAAGTCACCCATAGAAAATGGACCATTTGTACCTAAGCCAATCAATACATTATCAGCCAAAACGCCTTGATTTTGATAACTATCTAATAAGCCAAATGCAACATTTAATTGTCTAGAAACTGCTGCATCAACTAGTGCCTTAGGCATTAACTTCTTTAAATCGTTACTTGCACCAGCCATTACGGAATCACCGATTGCTGTAACTTGAACTTTTTGTGCTAATTGCAAATCAAGCTGTGAAATACCATATTTAACATAAGATTTATTAACTGGATGTTTCTTAGCATTCTTTTCTGCTTGTCTAATAATCTTGGATTTAGCTTCTTTTTTCTGCTTTTGCTTTTTAAGCTTTTTAATCAGCTTAGCATTATCGCTCTTTTGATCTTTGGTATTTTTCTCAATTCTTTGAGCTAATTGACTTTTATTAAAATCTTCTGCTTTAGCTCTTGGAGAAACAGCAATTGCAATACTGCCTAAAATTAGTACAAAAGCCGCAAATACTGCTTGAGTCTTTTCAACGTAATCTTTTGTCCCTAAATCTAAAACTCGTGCAAAGTAAGCTTTAGTTTTATCCCAGCTGATTTTACCCATTGGTTTTTCAATTAAGCGATACGTAACTTCACTAATTAATAGAATCAAAACTATTTCTATTACGTGATATAGCATTGGATGTTCGCCGATATTCGTGAATTTATCTTCAAAAAAGATCATCACTGGGAATTGGTAAAGATAAATACCGTAACTTCTTGAACCAACCCAATCGAAAATGACATTAGTCATAACTTTATTCCAATGACTTGCAGGATGGGCTATAACTGCCGCAAATACGCAGACAATGAATGTAAATAAAAGCATCCCGCCGCAATATGCAAATGATTGTTGTGGATTCATTGCCTTTGAGAAATACATAACCAAAAGCAAAATAAAGGATACTAAGCCAGTTAAATCAAGTAGCCAACTAGTTTTCTTAGGTACATTAGGATTCAATTGCTCTATTGGCCAAATAATCGCTAAAGCTGCTCCTAAACCTAATGATAAGAATCTCGTATCAGTTCCATAATAAATACGGTTAATATCAGCTTTTAACAAATACAAAACAGCCATTTCAATAGCAGAAGCTAAAGAAAGACCTATTAAAATCCAGAAAATATTCTTTTTTTTCTTAACTAATTTTACAAGCAAGAAGATAACTATTGGCCATAAAATATAGAACTGCCCTTCTAGTGACATTGTCCATAAATTGGTAAACGGAGACTCATTAGCCGCAAAACGTTCAAAATAACTTTGACCATTATGAATTTGCCAAAAGTTATAGACGTTCAGTAAATTAGCCAATACAATCTGATTCAATTTAGCCAAAAGATTGCGTTGAAAAAGAAAAATGTACGCCGCACTTAACCACAAAACTGAAATTAATTGCGGATAAATTTTCTTAATTCTGCTCAAATAGAAATGCTTATTATCATAGCTTCCAGTTCTATCATATGAATTAAGCATATGATCCGTTACAAGGTAACCTGAGAGCACGAAAAAAATCGGTACACCCAGATACCCTCCCATAAACGAATTAGGATCAAGGTGATAAAGGATTACCCCAATCACCGCTAACGTTCTAAGTCCAGAATATCCTGTAATAAACCGATTTTTTCTCATAATCTATCTCTACTCATTATTTATTATTGTACAAATTCGAAGACAAACTTACCGATAGCAACATCGTCTCCGTTGACTGCACCCTTTTCACGTAAGGCATCATCAACACCTAAACGCTTAAGTCGTCTAGCTAAACGCATGATACCATCTTGGTGATCTAGATTGGTCATTTGAACCAATCTCTCCAATTGTTCACCCTTAACTACAAATTCATGCTCGCCAACTCTTTCAACTGTAAATTCGTTCTTTTGTGGTGCTTTGTACTTGTATTCCTTAGTCTTTTCAACTGCCTTAGGTTCTTCTTGTGCACGCTCTTTTTCAACTTCTTCAACCAAGTTAGCAGTGTCACTCATTAACTTTTGTACACCTTGGTGCGTTACACTAGAAATTTCATAAACTGGTTCATCATTGCCTTCTGCTTGCAATGCTTCTTTAAATTCCTTGAGCTTATCTTCAGCACCTGGAATATCCATTTGTGAAGCAACAATTAACTCACGCTTTTTAGATAAATCAGTTTCGTAATTTTGCAATTCTTTTCTGATTGTATGATAGTCATCGATGGCTTCGCGACCATTATTAGGATCCATTGATACTAAGTGCAAAATTACCTTAGTTCTTTCAACATGGCGCAAGAATTGAATTCCAAGTCCTACACCTTGGCTAGCACCTTCAATTAACCCTGGCAAGTCAGCCATTGAGAAATCACGTCCATCTGGCAAAATTACCATACCTAAGTTAGGAGTTAAAGTGGTAAATTGATATGCCGCAATCTTTGGCTTAGCCTTAGTAGTTACTGATAAAAGCGTAGATTTACCTACTGATGGGAATCCTACAAGTCCTACATCAGCCAATAATTTAAGCTCTAAGCGTAAAACACGGTCTTCACCCGGTTCACCATTTTCGGCAATTTCAGGTGCTGTATTAACACTGGTTGCAAAGTGAATGTTGCCGCGTCCGCCACGACCACCTTTGGCTACAACTAATTCTTGGCCTTTTTCTACTAAATCGCCAATTAATTCTCCAGTATTATAGTCATAAACTGTTGTCCCAACAGGCACCTTTAAATAAAGGTCTTTGGCTGCTCTACCATATTGAGACTTGATACGACCATTTTCGCCACTATCTGCCTTAAATTTACGACGATAACGAAAATCCATCAATGTACGCAAACCGCTGTCAGCAACAAAAATAATGCTGCCGCCGCGACCACCGTCGCCACCAGCTGGTCCGCCATTTGGAACGTACTTTTCATGGCGGAAAGCCACCATGCCATCGCCGCCTTTTCCGGCTTGTACTTCAATTTTAGTCTGATCAACAAATGTTGGCATGCTTATCTCTTCCTTCCGTCTTAATCTAACTTTTAATACTATACCACACAAACGCGCATTCTTGTACGTTTTCTTAAAGTGTCAATTTTATTGTTTGTGCTTGAGGTAAAGTTAATCCTGCAGCACGCAAATCATCAACTGAGGCTTCTTTAATCTTCTTTAATGAACCAAAAGTTCTAAGCAACTTATTTCTAGTCTTAGGACCAATTCCTTTAATTGAATCCAATCTGCTTGATAAAGCATTCTTTGCATGACGTCTTCTATGGAAAGTAATGGCAAAACGGTGAACTTCATCCTGAATTCTAGTCATTAAGTAAAAACCTTCTGACTTTGGATCAAGTGGAATTAGTTTTAAAGGAATACCGTTAATTGGATCGCCAAACAAAAGGTGGTTAGTTCTGTGCTTGTTGTCTTTGACCATACCAGCGACTGGAATATTAAGGTTTAACTCATTACGTAAAACATCTTCACAAGCATCAACTTGAATTTGACCACCATCCATCAAAATCAAGTCAGGCATTTTCTTATGCTCACGTAAAAGTTGACCGTAGCGTCTTCTAACTACTTCACGGGTATTACGTACTTCATCGCCACCATTTTGGTGTTCAACTTCACCTTTTAATTTATACTTTCTGTATGATGTCTTATCTGGTTCACCATCTTTAAAGACAACTAATGCTGAGACTGGATCTGCACCTTGAATGTGCGAGTGGTCAAAACTTTCAATAATATGGCCATATGGCAATCCCAATGCATCAAAAATTTCTTTTTGTGCACCCTTAGTCTTACGGTTACCTAATTCAAGCAGTCTAAATTTATCATCCAGCTTTAACTTGGCATTATCTTTAGCCATATCAAGCAAAGCTCGCTTCTGTCCTCTTTGAGGTGTTCTTACAGAAACTTTAAGCACTTCTGATAACGTATCATTATCAATTCCTTCAGGAACCAAAACTTCTTTAGGCAAAACGCGATTTCTTTGTCCATAAAATTGAACTATAAATGAAGAAAATGCATCTTCTGGATCAGTTGTATCTGTTAAAGGAAACATTCTTGTTTCTCGTCTAAGTAATTTTGCCTGACGCAAAAAGAAGATTTGAATTGAAATCCAAGATTTATCAACGTAGTAGTTAAAGATGTCACGTTGAGTATTGTCATTAGAAATGATCTTTTGTTTTTCAACTGTTTCTTCAATATATTTTAGTTGATCGCGAATTTCTGCTGCTCGCTCAAACTCTAATTGCTCAGAGGCTTTCTCCATCTTGGCAGTTAGATCTTGTTTTACACCAGCAATATCACCATTCAAAAAGCTCTTAATCTTCTTGATTTGTTCATCATATTCTTTTTGTGGCACCTTTTTAAAGCAAGCACCAAGGCATTGTCCCATATGATAATAAAGACAAGGTCTACCTTGATAACCATGACAGCGTCTTAGTGGATAAACTTTTTGAATAAACTTTAACGTTGCTTGTGCTGCATAAACGTTAGGATATGGTCCAAAATAATAGCCGCCATCTTTATGTACGATACTAGTTAAACGAGTTTGCGGATCATGCTCACGCGTAATTTCAATATAAGGATAACCAGTTCCTTGCTTTAATTGCACATTATAATATGGTTGATATTTTTTGATTAAAGTAATTTCTAATAAAAAGGCTTCCTTATCTGTAGAGACCGTAATAATGTCGTAGTCTCTAATTTCACGGACTAATTCAGCACGACGTCCAACTTGCTTGCTCTTAAAATAAGAACGCACTCTATTTTTTAAATTTTTAGATTTACCTACATAAATAACTGTGCCATTAATGTCTTTCATTAAGTAGCAACCAGGCTTTTCTGGTAAAAGCTTCAACTTATTCTCGATTAATTGTGTTGCCATTCAATTTCACCCCAATGAAAAATTCGCAATTAATAGTTTAACACAGCTTTTTTAAGAAGATATTAACTTTGCTTGTAAGCGATAGCTATCTAGACCAAAACTTGATATATTTAAAGAAAATGTCTAGGAGAAAAAATGATGACTAACATAGTTTTTGATTTAATTAACCAATTTGGCTACCTGGCCATCAGCTTTTTAATCGCAATTGAAAATATCTTTCCCCCTATTCCATCAGAAGTAATCCTTTCTTTTGCCGGATTTGCGACGCATCACTCACAAATGACTGTTCCTTTAGTTATAGTGGCTGCCACAGTCGGTGCTGTTTTAGGAGCAATCATTCTTTACTGGATCGGTACTCTTTTAAATGAAGAACGCCTTGAGAAAATTTTTAATCATAAAATGTTTAAAATGCTCGGCTTTAAAAAAGGCGACGTTCAAAAAGCAATTGCTTGGTTTGATAAATACGGCACAGGCGCAATCTTCTACGGTCGCTGCATCCCCGTTATCAGAAGTTTAATTTCTATTCCAGCCGGCACAGCTCGCGTTAAATTTTCTAAATTTTTAATTTACACCACTACTGGTAGCTTAATCTGGAATATCATCTTAGTTTCCTTAGGTTCATACATGGGCGAAAACTGGCAAGTAATCGTTACTATTTTTGAAGAATATTCATTGGTTATTACTGGCATAATCGTGATCGCGTTAGTATACGGATCATTTAAGTGGTACAAAAATAAAATAAAAGCTGACTAACTTAAAAGCTGAAGTGAGACCCAAAAGTTAGACACTTTTGGGTCTTTTATTATGACTAAATTTAATAAAGAACAA
>NZ_CABUIW010000009.1 GCF_902491705.1 uncultured Lactobacillus sp.
TTGTTCTTTATTAAATTTAGTCATAATAAAAGACCCAAAAGTGTCTAACTTTTGGGTCTCACTTCATCTAGCTTTTTTGATAATTATTTTTTTATTTAAAAATAACGTAAGTTTTTAAAATTTGGCTTGAAGAATAAGACAAACTATTACAGATGTCTGTGTATAGGCATGGTGTAGATAAATTAAAAATAACATATTTTACCTATAAAAATAACGATTGAATTTTTATGAAATACTGGTAATAAAGGAACTATTGAATATTTAATAACACGGTTTTATAATAAATGTTGAAACATGTGTTAATAAATAGGATTAGTAATGATACTTTAGGAAAGCGACAAATATGAGAAAACAAAGTAGAGATCAAAAGAAAAAACAATTTAAGTATGAGACTGATAAAAGTAAGGGGAAAAAGTTTGTTGACCCTGATGCCTTAAAGGACAATGGGGATAACAAGACTCTTCGTGAATTAGCTGGACTTGGTGCCGTCTTAGGTGCAGCTGGAATGGCATTTATGCCAAATAATACCGTTCACGCTGCTGAGCAAACTGCAGATCAAAAGTCAGCAGTTGTTGGTTCTACAGTAAAGTCAGAAACTAATACTGCAACCAGTGAAGTTAAAGAAGAAGATCAAAATAGTGAAAATACATCTGCTACAACTAGTAAATCAGATCAACCAACACAATCTGAAACTAAGTCAGATGCCACTTCTAATTCTGAAAACGCAACTAGTGAAAGTACTAATTCTGAAACCAAGAGTCAAACTTCTGCCGCTAATAGTGACTCAACTACACCATCAGAAACTAATTCAACATCAAATTCAAACTCTGAAGCTGAATCTACTGCTTCTAAGACAAGTGTTACTCAAGCTAATAGTCTTGAAAAATCAACTACTACTTCAGCAACTGAGTCAAATGTAAATTCTGTCAGTGGTTCAAACGGATCAGCTTCTGCACGAGCAAGTTTGACTCAAATTAGTAATCTTGGCAACTCAACTGTTGTTAGTGCTTCAAATGGAAGTGTTTCTTTAAGTACAGGTAGTACTGGTTCACAAGCAAGTGCATCAGAGAGTACTAGTGCTAATAGTTTACTTAATAGTTTAAGTCTTGCAAGAACTGCTTTAGACACTAAGAATTTGTCTGATGCTGCTATAGCAAAGCTTCTTGGTGCTTCATTCATTGCTAAGAGTACTAATGATACAATTCCTGCTGATGCGGTACACGTATCTAATTATAGTGATTTGCAAAAAGCAATCACCAAAGGTGATACTTACATTATTCTTGATGGAGATATTACTTTAACTAGTTACCAAACTATTAGCAAATCAATTACTATTGATGGTAATGGGCATAATATTTATACGAATGATCAATATTTCTGGGTTAAGCCATCTTTCAGTAAAATTAAGGGAACTGAACCAACTAGCTTAACGTTAAAGAATGCAACAACTTATAGTTCTTCTGTTAATGGTGCTGTATGGCAAGATGATAATGGTGGCTATAATGATTCTAACGTTACTTTAGATGACGTAACAATGAATGGTGGTACAGCGATCTTTTCAAAAACTGATGGTACTGGTACTTCATCTGTTAACATTAAGGGGAATGTTACTGTCAATGCAGTTAGTTCATATGTTGATGATAAAGGTAATAAACATACGACTAGTTTCTGGTCAGCCGATGGTACAGGAACAACTCAACTTTATTTAGACGACAACATTACTGTTGAAAACGGTGCTCACTTTACTGTAAATGGTAATGGTTTGGTCCAAAAGAACATTACTTTAAAGGGTAATGGTAGAGATCATTACACGGATTCACACAACTTCACTATTGGTGACAATGCAGTTGTAAATATCAATGGAGCAACTAAGACTAATGTTGTCATTGGTCAACCTGCATCTGCATATCAGGATCTTCAAAAGACCAATAATTTTACAGTTGGTGATAATTCAACGGTTACTATGACTGCTCCTGATTCCAACCTTATTTTGGAATGTGGTAATTCATCTGATGGTAGCAATGTAAACAATGTAACTATTGGTAAATCAACTGTAAACTTTACTACAGATGGTAGTGTTACAAATAATAGCGTTACAAAAAAGAAGAATGATCAAGCAAATATTGGTTCATTTGGTGGAGCTTCATACTATTTTGCAAACAATAATGCCGATCACGGTACTGTTGCAACATCAAATGCAAAGACATATATCAATTTTAATAAAGGTGCTAATGTTACTTTAACTGCTAATGGTGCTGCAGGAAACATTTACACTGATACTCAAATGACTGTAAATGTTAACGATCCACAAATTGTAACAATGAAGAACCCTGGTGGTTCAACTTATAAGACCGTTAACACCAATCAAGGTATTATCGTTAATACAAATAACACCAATATTCAAATTACCCATAATGGTGAAAAGAGTACTACTAATTATCTTTCAACTGGTTCAAGTACCATTAATACAGATGGTACTGTAACTAAAGTCTCAGGTACACCTATCGAAGGGATGAAACAAGATTCTCAAGACGTTAAAGATACTTCTTTAGTTGCAGGAGCTGTGAATGACCGTGGAACAACGGAAGTTGTTTATAACGGCAAATCAATTCCAAGTCAAAGTGCAAGTACTAGTGCACGGCAAAGTGAGAGTCAAGCAAGTCAACAACAGAGCGCAAGCCATGATTCTCAAGTAGTTTCTCAAAATTCAGCAAATAGTCAAAGTGCAAGTTGGGTAAGTCACTTATCCCAGGATTCAAAAAATAGTAAAAGTGCTGCTTCTCAAAGTCAAGAGATTAGTCAACAACAGAGCGCAAGCATTAGTCATTCAATTCATGATTCTCAAGTTGAATCTCAAAATTCAAAGAATAGTCAGAGTCAGGCAAGAAGCCAAGCTTCAGCCAGTGAAAGTTATGCAAGTCACTTAGCAAGTGAAGCTTCAGCAAGTTTGAGTCATGCATCACAAGATTCAGCTAATAGTGAGAGCAACAAGCAAAGTGAAGCATCCGCAAGTGAAAGTCAAGCAAGAAGCCAAGCTTCAGCAGATCAATCATTATCTCAAGCTAGTCAAAATCATGCATCCCAAGATAGTGAGAGTTGGCGTAGTCACTTATCCCAAGATTCCGCGAATAGCGAAAGCAATAAGATTAGTCAAGAATCTCAAGCTTCAGAAAATAGCGCAAGTTATGCAAGCCATGAATCCCAAGTAGCTTCTCAAACTTCAACTGACAGCGCAAGTCAAAGCTTAAGCTATGCAGCCACTTGTCTCAAGATTCCGCAAATAGCGAAAGCAATAAGGTTAGTCAAGAGTCTCAAGCTTCAGCTAATAGTAAGAGTCAGGCTATAGCAAGCGAAAGTTACGCAAGTCATGAATCACAGGTTGCATCCCAAACTTCAGCTGACAGCGCAAGTCAAAGCTTAAGCTATGCAAGCCATTTGTCCCAAGATTCAGCTAACAGTGAAAGTAATAAGGTTAGTCAAGAATCCCAAGCTTCCGCAAATAGTAAGAGTCAAGCCTCAGCCAGTGAAAGCTTTGCAAAAAGTCAAGCTTCACAAAGTGCATCTCAATCAGCTAAAGACAGTGAAACTTCTCAAAGTTATGGAAGCCACTTGTCCCAAGATTCAGCTAATAGTGAGAGTAACAAGCAAAGTCAAGCATCAGCAAGCAAAAGTTATGCTTCAGCAAGTGCTAGTCATGAATCCCAAATTAATTCACAACAAAGCGCATCAGATCAATCCTTGTCACAAGCAAGTCAATCATTGAGTGAAAGCTACAGAAGTCACTTGTCCCAAGACTCCGCAAATAGTAAGAGTCAAGGTTCAGCACAAAGTGCATCAGATGCTTCACTTTCACAAGCAAGTCGTTCTAACAGCATGAGTAATGCAAGAAGTCAAGCATCAGCAAGCGAAAGCTACGCAAGTAACGAATCACAGGTTGCATCTCAAGCTTCAGCCAATAGTGCAAGTTTGAGTGAAAGCTATGCAAGTCATGTATCTCAAGACTCAGCTAACAGTGCAAGCAGAGCTTCACTTGACAGTCAAAGTAACGACAGTTATGCAAGCCACTTAGCTAGTGATGCTTCACAAAGTGCAAGCTTGAGTGAAAGCAATGAAAAGAGTCAAGCTTCAGCAAGCGAAAGCTACGCAAGTAACGAATCACAAGTTGCATCTCAAGCTTCAGCCAACGGTGCAAGTTTGAGTGAAAGCTACAGAAGTCATGTATCTCAAGACTCAGCTAATAGTGAAAGTGCTGCATCACAACAAAGCGCATCCGACAACTCATTATCACAAGCCAGTGAGAAGCATGCTTCAGAAGACTCAGCAAACAGCAAGAGTCAAGCCTCAGCCAGTGAAAGTTATGCAAGTCATGAATCACAGATCGCTTCAGCAGAAAGTGAATCTGCAAGATCCTTGTCACAAGATAGTGCTAGCCAAAGTAACAGTTGGCAAAGCCACCTTTCACAAGACTCAGCACACAGCATGAGTGATGCACGTAGTCAAGCTTCAGGCAGTGAAAGCTACGCAAGCGACAGCTATCAAAGTCATGAATCACAAATTGAATCAGCTGCAAGCGAAAGTTACGCTAGCCACTTATCACAAGATAGTGCTAATAGCGCAAGTTTGAGTGAAAGCTACAGAAGTCATGTATCTCAAGACTCAGCTAATAGTGCAAGTGCAGCTTCACAACAAAGTGCCTCAGACCACTCACTTTCACAAGCCAGTGAAAATCATGCTTCAGAAGATTCAGCTAACAGTGCAAGTCAAGCTTCCGCAAGCGACAGCTATCAAAGTCATGAATCACAAATTGAATCAGCTGCAAGCGAAAGTTACGCTAGCCACTTATCACAAGATAGTGCTAATAGCGCAAGTTTGAGTGAAAGCTACAGAAGTCATGTATCCCAAGACTCAGCTAATAGTGCAAGTGCAGTCTCACAACGCTCAGCTGATAGTAGAAATATAGCTTCACAACAGAGTGAGTCAGCTAAATCATTGTCACAAGATAGTCAAAGCAATGACATCAGTCAGGCTTCAGTAAGTGAGAGCTATGCAAGCCATGAATCACAAGTTGCATCTCAAGCTTCAAGAGACAGCATGAGCCATGCATCACAAGATTCTGCACATAGCATGAGTGATGAAAGAAGCCAAGCTTCACAAAGTGAAAGCTACGCAAGCCATGAATCACAAGCATCAGCAAACAGTGCAAGCAGAGCTTCACTTGACAGTGAAAGCAATGGCAGCTACGCAAGTCACTTGTCACAAGACAGTATGAGTAACTACTCAATGTCACAAGCTAGTCAAAGTAATGACAAGAGCCAAGCTTCAGCTAGCGAAAGCTACGCAAGTAATGAATCACAAGTTGCATCTCAAGCTTCAAGAGATAGCATGAGCCACGCATCACAAGATTCTGCACATAGCATGAGTGATGAAAGAAGCCAAGCTTCATTGTCAGATGCTAGTCAATCTGCTAGTGCAAGTTACTTGAGTCATTTGTCTCAAGATTCAGCTCATAGCATGAGTGATGAGAGAAGTCAGGCTTCCTTATCAGATGCAAGTCAAAGCAATGTAAGAAGTGAAGCTTCAGCCAGTGAGAGTTATGCCTCACAACAAAGTGCAGCTGATAAGTCAATGTCACAAGCCAGCGAAGAACATGCCTCACAAGATAGTGCCTCAGCTCATTCATTGTCAGAAGCAAGTGAAAGCCAAGCAAGAAGCCAAGCTTCAGCCAGTGAAAGTTATGCCTCAGCTCAAAGTAAAGCTAATGAGTCATTATCCGAAGCAAGTCAATCACTTAGTGACAGTTACAGAAGTCACTTGTCTCAAGATTCAGCACACAGCATGAGTGATGAAAGAAGTCAAGCTTCCTTATCAGATGCAAGTCAAAGTCAAGCAAGAAGCGAAGCATCCGCCAGTGCAAGCATCGCTTCAGCTCAAAGTACAGCTGACAAGTCAATGTCACAAGCCAGTGAAGAACACGCCTCACAAGATAGTGCTTCAGCACAATCATTATCAGATGCAAGCAAGAGTGCAGCTTCAGAACAAAGCGCATCAGATACTTCACTTTCACAAGCTAGTCAACACCATGCATCAGAAGATAGTGAGAGTTGGGCAAGTCACTTATCCCAAGATTCTGCTCATAGCTTGAGCGACTTGAGAAGTGAAGTTTCAACTAGTGAAAGTTATGCTTCACGTGACAGCGAATCAGCACATTCATTATCACAAGCTAGTGAAGAACATGCTTCACAAGACAGTGCAAGTGCTCATTCATTATCCGAAGCAAGTCAAAGCAATGAGAGAAGCCAAGCATCAGCCAGTGAAAGCTATGCCTCACAACAAAGTGCTGCTGATAAATCAATGTCACAAGCCAGTGAAGAACATGCTTCACAAGATAGTGCTTCAGCACACTCATTATCTGAAGCAAGTCAAAGTAATGTAAGAAGTCAAGCATCAGCCAGTGAAAGTTATGCCTCACAACAAAGTGCTGCTGATAAGTCAATGTCTGCAGCCAGCGAAGAACATGCCTCACAAGATAGTGCCTCAGCACAATCATTGTCGGATGCAAGCCAATCACTCAGTGAAAGCTACTTCAGCCACTTATCCCAAGATTCTGCTAATAGTGAAAGCTACTTGAGCCACTTATCAGAAGATAGTCAAAACAGCTTAAGTCACTTCTCAGAAGACAGTATGAGCGGTTACTCATTGTCAGATGCAAGCAATAGTGCAGCTTCAGAGCAAAAAGCCTCAGATGCTTCATTATCACAAGCCAGTGAAAACCACGCATCACAAGATTCAGCTGCTAGTCAAAGTTACGCAAGTCACTTATCTGAAGATAGCCAAACAAGCTTGAGTCACTTCTCAGAAGACAGTATGAGCGGTTACTCATTGTCAGATGCAAGCAATAGTGCAGCATCAGAACAAAGCGCATCAGATCAATCACTTTCACAAGCCAGTGAAAAGCATGCATCAGCTGAAAGCGAAAGCTGGGCAAGTCAATTGTCACAAGACTCAGCTAATAGTAACAGTTATGCTAGTCACTTATCAGAAGACAGCATGAGCGGTTACTCATTGTCAGATGCAAGCAATAGCGCTACATCAGAACAAAATGCTTCAAACGCATCATTATCACAAGCCAGTGAGAACCATGCATCAGCTGAAAGCGAAAGCTGGGCAAGTCAGTTATCACAAGAATCAGACGCAAGCCAAAGTGCAGCAAGTCAACACTCAGCAGATAGTAATAGCTACGCAAGTCATTTATCAGAAGACAGCGTAAGTGCTCATTCATTATCAGAAGCTAGCGAAAACCACGCATCACAAGATTCAGCTGCAAGTCAAAGCTACGCAAGTGCTAACTCCGTAGCTAGTGAAAGTGCAGCAAGCCAACGCTCAACTGATAGTAATAGTTACGCAAGTCACTTATCAGAAGACAGCGTAAGTGCTCATTCATTGTCACAAGAAAGCGACAAGATTGCTTCACAAAACAGTGTATCAGCAGAATCCTTATCACAAGCCAGTGAAAAGCATGCATCACAAGATTCAGCAGCAAGCCAAAGCTATGCAAGTCAGCACTCAGCAGATAGTGAAAGCTACGCAAGTCATTTGTCAGAAGATAGCGTAAGTGTAGCAAGTCAAGCTTCAGCAAACAGTGAAAGTGCTCGTTCATTATCACAAGATAGTCAAGCTAACAGTGAAAGTTGGTTAAGTCACTTATCACAAGATTCCGCAAACAGCGAAAGCAATTTGAAGAGTGAAGCTTCAACTAATGAAAGCTATGCTTCACAAATCAAGGAATCAAATGCTTCTTTATCACAAGCTAGTGAAAAGCATGCATCACAAGACTCAGCTGCAAGTCAAAGCTACGCAAGCCAACACTCAGCAGATAGCGCAAGCTATGCAAGTCACTTGTCTGAAGATAGTGAAAGTGTTGTAAGTCAAAATTCAGTAAATAGCTACAGCAACGCCTCATTATCTGATGCAAGCTTAAGCCACGCATCAGAAGATAGCATGAGCGGCTACTCATTATCAGACGCAAGTACCAGCGCAGCATCACAACGCTCAGCTGAAAGCGAAAGTGCTGCAAGCCAACACTCAGCAGATAGTGAGAGCTACGCAAGTCACTTATCAGAAGATAGTTTGAGTGCAGCAAGCAGAGCTTCACTTGATAGTACAAGTGCAGGCAGTCAACTTTCAGCAGCAAGCGAAAGTTATGCAAGTCACTTATCACAAGACAGTTTGAACAGTGGATCTGTTTCAGTCAGCGTTTCAGTTTCAGTATCAGTTTCTGTATCTGAAAATAGTGATAGCTTAGTTTCAATGAACTCAGCAAACAGCGAAAGTGCTGCATCATTATCAACTGTAAGTGAGAACATTACTTCACAACGTTCAGCTGATAGTAGAAATGCTGCAAGTACAGCAAGTGCTTACTCTGGAGCTAGTGAAAGCTGGGCAAGTCACTTATCAGAAGATAGCTTGAGTGCAGGAAGCCAAGCTTCAACTGACAGCGAAAGTGCAGCTTCATTATCAACAGTAAGTGATAGCATTGCTTCACAACGTTCAGAAGAAAGCAGAAGCGCTGCAAGTCAACACTCAGCAGATAGCGAAAGCTACGCAAGTCACTTGTCACAAGACAGTATCAATGACAGCAGAAGTGCTGCATCATTGGCAAGTGTAAGTGCAAGCCTTGCATCACAACGCTCAGAAGAAAGCAGAAGCGCCGCAAGCCAATACTCAATGAATAGTGAAAGCTACGCAAGTCACTTATCACAAGACAGTATTGATGACAGCAGAAGTGCTGCATCATTGGCAAGTGTAAGTGCAAGCCTTGCATCACAACGTTCAGAAGACAGTAGAAGCGCCGCAAGTCAATACTCAGAAAACAGTGATAGTTACGCAAGTCATTTGTCACAAGACAGTATTGACGACAGCAGAAGCGCCGCATCATTGGCAAGCGTAAGCGAAAGCTTAGCATCACAACGTTCAGTAGAGAGCAGAAGTGCTGCAAGTCAACACTCAGCAGATAGCGAAAGCTACGCAAGTCACTTGTCACAAGACAGCATTGATGACAGCAGAAGCGCAGCATCATTAGCAAGCGTAAGTGAAAGCTTAGCATCACAACGTTCAGTAGAGAGCAGAAGTGCTGCAAGTCAACACTCAATGGACAGCGAAAGTTACGCAAGCCATTTGTCACAAGACAGTATCAATGACAGCAGAAGCGCCGCATCATTGGCAAGCGTAAGCGAAAGCTTAGCATCACAACGCTCAGCAGAGAGCAGAAGTGCTGAAAGTGCAAACTCAGCAGCTAGTGAAAGCTATGCAAGTCATTTGTCAGAAGACAGTATAAATGCAAGAAGCCAAGCTTCAATCAATTCAAACTTGAGCGAAAGCATTGCAAGTCTTGAATCAAGAGCAAACAGTGTATCTGTTTCAGTCAGCGTTTCAGTATCAACTAGCGTATCTGTTTCAGTATCTGAAAATACTACTAGCTTAGCTTCAATGAATTCAGCAAATAGCGAAAGTGCTGCATCATTATCAACAGTAAGTGACAGTATTGCATCCCAACGCTCAACTGATAGTAGAAGTGCCGAGAGTGCAAACTCATTAGTAAGCGAGAGTTACGCAAGTCGTCTATCACAAGATAGTGTAAGTGCTGCTTCATTGTCACAAGACAGCTTGAGCCATGCATCAATTGATTCTGCTAACAGCGAAAGCTATGCAAGTCACTTGTCACAAGATAGTATTGAAAACAGTAGAAGCGCTGCATCATTATCAACTGTAAGTGAAGAAATCGTCTCACAACATTCAGCAGAGAGTGAAAGAGTTGCTTCCCAACGTTCAGAAGATAGCAGAAGTGCTGCAAGTCAATACTCAGAAAACAGTGAAAGCTACGCAAGCCACTTATCAGAAGATAGCTTGAACAGTAGAAGTGAAGGCTCACTTAACTCACAAATGAGCGAAAGTGTTGCATCCCAACGTTCAACTGACAGTAGAAGTGCCGAAAGTGCAAACTCATTAGCAAGCGAAAGCTACGCAAGTCGTCTATCACAAGAAAGCATGAGCGCTGATTCATTGTCACATGCAAGCTTGAGTCATGCATCAATTGATTCTGCTAATAGTGAAAGCTACGCAAGCCACTTGTCAGAAGACAGCTTGAACAGTAGAAGTGAAGGTTCACTTAACTCACAAGTAAGCGAAAGCAATGCATCCCAACGTTCAACTGATAGTAGAAGTGCCGAGAGTGCAAACTCATTAGTAAGCGCAAGTTATGCAAGTCGCTTATCAGAAGAAAGTGCAAGCATTGCAAGCCTTGAATCAAATAGCGGTTCAGTTTCAGTGAGTGTATCTACAAGCGTATCAGTTTCAACGAGTGTATCTGTTTCAGTATCTGAAGTTTCTACTTCAATGAATTCAAACAGCATGAGAAGTGTAGATTCAGTATCAATCAGTATGGTATCTGAAAACTCTGGTAGTGCTACTTCAATGAATTCAGACAGCATGAGAAGCACCGATTCAGTATCAACTAGTGCAATATCTGAAAACTCTGAGAGCACAACTTCAATGAATTCAGATAGCATGAGAAGTGCAGATTCAGTATCACAAGTAAGTGAAAGCGTTGCTTCACAAAACAGTAATACTTCAACTTCTACAAGCGATAGTACTTCAACTGATAACAATAATAGTCAAACTCCAACTGACAACTCACAAGGTTCATTGAACATCAGACCATTGCCAACTGATAACAACAATAACAATGGCAATGTAAATCCTGGTCAACGTACTCCATCAGATTCAGTTGATAATAATGGTCAAACAACTACAAGACCATTAGCAGAGAATTTGGCTGAAACTAACGGTCAAACAACTACAAGACCGTTGGCAGAGAATTTACCTGAGACTAAGGGTCAATTAACTAATAAGCCATTAGCAGAGAATTTACCTGAAACTAAGGGTCAATCAACTAATAATCCATCACCAGAAGAATTAGCTAATAATAAAGCTACTAAGTCTGAAAAGACTTCTGCTGGTAAAGAAAAGGGTAAGTTACCACAAACCGGTGAAAATGCTAAGAAGTCATTTGGTACTACTATTATCGGTGGCCTTGCAGCTATGCTTGGATTACTTGGATTCAAGAAGCGTAACCGTAAAGATGATGATAATAAAGACTAAACAAAATTTGCTTAGTTAATAAGAAAGCTCCGAAATTCGTAAGAACTTCGGAGTTTTTCTTTTGGAAATATTTTTGGTAAAGAAAAAGTCGACCTGCATTGCAGATCGACTTTTTAATTAGAACTTATTCATAATGTGCCTTGAACACAGCTTCAGTTAAAGCACGTTTAGTGAAGTAACCACCGCGAATAAGATGAGCAAATTGTTCAATACTATCCTTCATTTGGTTGTATTGCATGTCAGACATCTTATCGACTTTTTCGACTGCCTCATCAATTGAATCAGCGATAATACCAAGGTGTTTGTTTACAATAGTATCTTTTTCAGGAGTATCACTATTAACGATTAATGGAATGCCAGCAGCTAAGTATGTACTTAACTTATAAGATGCATTCATCTTCATGTATTTTGACCAATATGGATCTTCAGACCATACTAAGCCGAATCCGCCAGCTTTACGTAATGAATTAATTAATACTGGATCGTCTTGCCATCCTGTAAAGGTGATGTTTGGATTGTTTACATCTTCAAGTGGTTCAGAGTAGACGTTTAATTTAACTGTATCTGATTTCCAGTCTTTAACAAAATCAAACTTCTTTGGATCACCGGCAAAGTTAATCACTTTTTTGTTTTCTGGAATAATGTATGGGTTAACTTGGCTGATATGGTCCCACATGTGCTGAATAACGTATTTCTTTGGCTTTAGACCGTGAACTCGTAAATAATCATAAAGCTTGCGTGAAGCTAAAATTAAGACATCAGCCTTGTTATAGTAGTCGATGTATTGTGGAAGCATATATTCATTAGATTCAAACATTAATGGAGGAATATCTTCTACAAAAATTATCTTTTTAACGTTTCTATAAATGGAAATACGATCAAAGAATTTTTGGTCCCATTCAATTGTATTCCAGCTAGGAGATTGAACGATTACCGTATCGCCATCTTGCAAAGCGGCGATAATTCCGTCAAAACGGGCACTAATCACGTCAGCTGGTTCATCTTTCCAAGAATAAAAGTAAATAGTAAATGGATTGAAATTTAAGTCGTTAGTTGCAATTTTAGTGACCATATTTTGTGCGATTTGAGCCACACTAAAATAAGCCATTCCTTGCAAATCTGTGATGTGAACTGTCATGTTTTTCTCCTTATTATTAAAAGTTTCCTACCTTAATAATACGCCATATTTGTAGTGTTTGCAGGAATATATTTCTTAAAAAACATTGATATATATAAGCAAATAGGTTTAGAATTAAATAAAATAATAGATGTAATTTAATTAATAATAAGGTAAAAGTAGAGGTTATTTATTTTGGTTAAAAAAATGAATGAAAAAGTTTCAGTGATTATTCCTGTCTATAATGGTGAGAAGTATTTAGACAATTGTATTAAAAGCGTAGCTAACCAAACCTATAAAAATCTAGAAATCATAGTAATTGATGATGGTTCAACTGATCGCACAGTTGATATTTGTGAAGAGTGGAAAGAAAAAGATCACAGGGTCAGAGTTTTACATAAGCCAAATGGCGGCCGTGGCTCAGCTCGTAATGCCGGTCTTGCAATGGCTACAGGAGAATATATCCATTTTGTCGATGCAGATGATTGGATTGAAGAAGATGCAATTGAAAGCTTATATAAGGCTTTAATAAAGAATAATTCTGATATTGTTGTGGGAAATATGACCTCGTATATTGAAGATACAAGAATGTATGATTTCTTCATTGATAACCATGATTATTATGAAAAGGATTATACTCCTCAAGAGTGGTTTAAAGAGGAATACGAACCAGATAAGATGTTTAGACAACTATTTGTAGTAGCCTGGGCAAAACTTTATAGACGTAAGTTATTTAAAGATATTTGGTATACAGAAAAGGATCATCTAACAGAAGATGATCCTACAACTTGGAAAATATATTTACTTGCTAATAAGATTACTTATATCAATCATCGAATTACGATTCATCGTTTGAGTGACAATCACGCAACTACTAATGATCCATCTACCAAGTTATTTGCGACTGAACCAGTTGCGGAACGAATTGCTTTTTTGAAAATTCTTGGATTTGATACTTCTAATGAAGAAGAAGCATACTTGAAGCGTTTGCGTATTAGTATGGATAATGCTTTGCAAGAGCATGATTTACAAAAGTATTATGATGCTAAGCAATACTGGAAGATTCTTAAGAAGTACCATAAGGCATAAAATTATTTTTCAAAATCTTCCTTGATTGGAATACTTGAAGTAACCAAAATTATAATTGCAATTATTAGCCAACTGTTTTTGCCCATTAAGTAGGCGATGTTGCCGAAGATAATTCCAAATAAAATAAAAATCCAATCGACAGCTTGTGTGATTTTGCCTTTCGAACTTAAAACTTCAAAGCTCTTGGTTACGCTAACTACACCTTCACCAATAATAAATAGTCCTAGGAGGATCCACATAATATTGCTTAGTATGGCAGAAGTGCTCCAATGGGCAGCAATGATACTACTTATGCCTAAAAAGAGTACGGTAATTCCTAAAGCAAAATAGACTATATTTTTTAGTTTATTTAAAATTCTGAGTTTTCGTTCTTGATCTGTCATAGTGTTCTCCAATCCTTTTGGAACTATTTTACAGATTATTAGGTAATTTGTAAATTTATCCTTGCTATCTTGGATAATGACTGCTATACTAAATAACTGTAAATTCTACCTAAGACTCGGGTGGCATGACGCCTCAAAATCCCGCCGAGGCCAGAAGATAATGAAGATTTTTATGCTCCATGTCTTTCGGCATGGAGTTTTTGCTTTAAAAGGCCTTATAGAATTTATTAATGCGATCATGGAGGTGAAATTAATTGAGTAAAGCTGCTATTGCTGAAAAGGAAAAGCTTGTTGATGCTTTTGCTGAAGAACTTAAGAGCGCTAAGGCTATCTTGGTAATTAACTATCTTGGTTTAACTGTTGAAGAAGTTACTAACATGCGTAAGGATCTTCGTGATAACGACGTTAAGATGAAGGTTATCAAGAACACTTACTTGAAGCGCGCTGCTGCTAAGGCTGGTATTGAAGGTCTTGACGATACTTTTGTTGGCCCAACTGCTGTTATCTACACTGATAACGCTGACGACATTACCGAACCTGCACGTATTGTTTCTAAATACGAAGATGATTTCGACGTTATCGAAATCAAGGGTGGTATGCTTGAAGGCAAGTTGACTTCAAAGGACGAAATCAAGGAACTTGCTTCAATCCCAGGCCGCGAAGGTTTGCTTTCAATGCTTGTTTCTGTATTACAAGCTCCAATCCGCGACTTCGCTTATGCTGTTAAGGCTGTTGCTGAATCTAAGGATGAAGACTCAGCTGAATAATAAAAAATATATTTAATATCTAAATTCTAATTTTTCGGAGGATACTTAAATGGCTTTAGATACTGATAAGATTATTGAAGAATTAAAGGGTGCTTCAATTCTTGAATTGAACGACCTTGTAAAGGCTATTGAAGACGAATTTGACGTTACTGCTGCTGCTCCAGTTGCTGCTGCAGGTGCTGGTGACGCTGCTGCTGCTAAGTCAGAATTCGACGTTGAATTGACTGACGCAGGTCAAGAAAAGGTTAAGGTTATCAAGGAAATCCGTGACATCACTGGCAAGGGCTTACTTGACGCTAAGAAATTGGTTGACGGTGCTCCAGTTGTTGTTAAGGAAGGCGCTTCAGAAGACGACGCAAACAAGATCAAGGAACAACTTGAAGGCGTTGGCGCAACTGTAACCCTTAAATAATTTCTGCCTTAAGGCAATAAATAAGTTCTTCGCTATGTGCGGAGAGCTTATTTTTTTATATAATTTATTTTTATGATGAAAGATATAACTAAAAAATTAACGTCATATCAATGGATAATGGCGATTTTGGCCGTTATTTCGATCTTCTTAATCATACTGGATTTTGCGGCAGTAATTAATATCAATCAGCCTACTAGTAAATGGTTTTGGATTAATGCTGCGATTGTAATTTATTTTGCGATTGATTATTTTTATCATTTAAAAAAGGCTGAGGATAAAAAGCATTTCTTTTACACGCATATTTATGACTTGTTAACTATCTTGCCAATAGGACTTCTGTTTGTTGGATTAAATATATTTAATCTATCTAGATTAGTTTCAGACTTGCGATTGTTGCGTTTACTTCGGCTTGCTGGTTTAATGGGAAAATTAAGACAAATCTTCCATACTAATGGTTTACTTTATGTGATTTTCTTTACTATTACTTTTCTTTTGGTCGGAGCTGAAGCTTTTGCGATTGCAGAACACGTCACGCTAGATACAGCCTTTTGGTGGGTGATTTCAACTGCTTCAACGGTAGGGTATGATGCGATTTTTGGCAAAACAATCCCACCTCACAGCATTGTCGGGAAGTTTGTAACGTTAATAATGATGCTGCTCGGTATTGGTATTGTCGGAATGCTAACATCATCTATTACGTCATATTTAATGCGTAGAACTAATGGTGCTCATGCACTTGAGACGCATGATAATATTGAATTGATTCTGAAAAAGCTTGATAATATCGAAAAGCAAAATAAGGCTTTAACAGATCAAAATAAAAAGATGCAAGCTGAAATTGAACATTTAAAAGCAAAGCAAGATTCTAGTGAACTAGACAAAATCAAAAACTGGTTTGAAGAGAGAAAGGATGATTAGATGAGCGAAGAAAAAAATCAGATGTACTTTGCATCTGATCCAACGGCTAAACACGATGAGCATATTGTCGATTACCATGTTGATGGTATTGATTTAAAATTCACCACTGATGCCGGCGTTTTTTCAAAAATGAGAATTGATTATGGTAGTGGCGTTTTAATTAAGACCATGAAGGACGTAACTTTTCCTAAAGACGGTATTTTAGATGTAGGTACTGGCTATGGCCCAATTGGTTTATTTGCCGCCAAGTTTTGGCCTGATCAAACAGTTGATATGGTCGATGTTAATGAGCGCGGATTAAATTTAGCTAGACAAAACGCCAAGGTAAATCGAATTACTAATGTGGATATCTACACTTCTGATTGTTATGCACAAGTGAATAATGATAAAAAGTTTGGCTTAATATTAACAAATCCGCCGATTAGAGCCGGCAAAAAAGTCGTAAATGAGATTTTAATGGGTGCAAATGAGCATTTAGTGAGTGGCGGCGTGCTTTTAGTAGTAATTCAGAAAAAGCAAGGCGAGCCTAGTGCCCGTAAGAATATGATGAACACTTATGGCAATTGTGAAATTTTAACAAGAGATAAAGGCTATTATATCTTAAAATCTACTAAGAATTAAATAAATAAGAATTGCTTAAAAGCCTTATTAGATCAACATTAGAGTTTATAAAAATGCTTTCTTTCAGTGGTTACCCTCTTTATAATAAAAGTATAAAGATAGAGATTATGTGAAGAGGTTAATTAATCATGAAAAAAGCTTGGAAATATATTATTGCTGTATTAATCGTATTAGTTGGCGTATTTATGCTTGGTTGGATCTCAGGTGATAACGAAACTGCAACTCCAGCAAGCATCACTGCATTGTATCTTATTTTGTCAGGTATCTTCTTCTACCACAACTTCAGAAATCGCAATATTGGTACCTTATAATCAACATTCACTAAAACATTAAAGGACTAGTCAAACTGGCTAGTCCTTTTTTGGTAGAATAAATAGGGTAAATTAAATTGAATGTGAGTGAAAATAATGCTTTCTAGCGATGATAAAAAGAAATATATGGAATTAGCCATACATGAAGCAAAAGAGGCTGAGAAGCAAGGAGAAGTCCCTATAGGGGCAGTGGTGGTTGATCCTGACGGAAAAGTAATTGGTACTGGTTATAATCGACGTGAACTGGATGAAGATTCTACTCAGCATGCTGAAATGATCGCAATTAAAGAAGCCTGCAAAAATTTAGGCATGTGGCGATTAATTGACTGCAGTTTATTTGTAACACTGGAACCATGTCCAATGTGTGCTGGCGCTATTATTAATTCACGAATTAAGGATGTTTATTTTGGCGCGCTAGATCCTAAAGCCGGTGCTTGTGGATCAGTTGTGGATTTATTTGCTGTGGAAAAGTTTAACCACCATCCCCACGTAATTCGCGGCCTTTATAAAGATCAATGTGCTCAAATGTTAAAAGACTTTTTTAGAGCAATTCGTCAAAAACAAAAAGAAGCAAAATTGGCGCAGAAGAAAGAAAATAATTGATTTTTTAAGGCAATAAACTAGCAAAAAGATAGAAAATACGTTATCATACTTGTTGGGCAATGTTTGACCTCTGAAGCGTGTCAGGACCGGAAGGTAGCAGCACTAAGGTTGTTCAGGCATGTGCCCTTTATTAGACATTAACAAGCTCTTAGCTCTTTTAGAGTTAGGAGCTTTTTTACTAGGGAAGAGAATTTATGGCTTATCAAGCACTATATCGAAAATGGCGGCCACGGACTTTTGATAGTGTGATTGGTCAAGAAGCAATTACCGATACGCTTAAAAATGCGATTATCAGAGGCAAAGTTTCGCATGCATTTTTGTTTGCAGGACCTCGTGGTACTGGTAAAACTTCTTGTGCCAAGATATTTGCGAAAGCATTAAACTGTACTAATCTTCAAGATGGCGAACCATGCAATAAATGCGCTAATTGTATTGCGGCTGATCAAGGATCAATGCCTGATATCATGGAAATCGATGCGGCTTCTAACAACGGTGTTGATGAAATCCGTGAGATTCGCGATAAGGTAAAATATGCTCCAACAGAAGGTAAATATAAAGTTTACATTATCGACGAAGTTCATATGCTATCAATGGGTGCCTTTAACGCATTACTTAAGACGCTAGAAGAGCCGCCAGAGCATGTCGTTTTCATTCTGGCAACGACTGAATTGCAAAAAGTACCAGCTACGATCATTTCTAGAACGCAGCGCTACAATTTTAAACGAATTTCAAAAGAAGACCTTGAAAAGAGAATGAAGTATATTCTCGATCAAGAAAATATTAAATACGAAGACAAGGCAATCTCAGTAATTGCTCAAGTAGCTGATGGTGGGATGCGTGATGCGCTCAGTATTTTGGACCAGCTTTTGAGCTATGAAAAAGAGAGCGTCAATTACGAAGACGCCTTACAAATTACTGGCTTTGCGGATCGCAAAAATGTTGAACAAATTCTGCTTAAGTTATTAAGTAAGGATGCACCAGCTGCTTTAAAATTAGCTCAAGAAGAACTAGATAAAGGCGCAAGTTCCAAGAACATCTTGGACGAATTAGTCGATATGACGACTAAGTGCTTGATGATAATTAAAGCAGGTGACGATGATAAAAATATGTTTTTATCAGAAGGCTTTATCGATAAAATAAAAGATGTACCTACTTCAACGTATTATCGTTTAATCACTTTAGCTAATAAGGCTTTGAATGATTTGCGCTACACCAATCAGCAGCAAATTCCGCTAGAGGTATTTTTAGTAGAAGCTACTGGAAATGAAAATGAAGTAAAGCAGGTATCAGCACCTGTAAATGTGGCTCCTGTAAAAGCAGCTCCTGCACCACAAGAAAATAATAATATGTCTGCAGAACTTGCCGCTTTGAAGAATCAAGTCGTTGAATTAACGCAAAAAGTTGAACAATTGTCTAAGAGACCTTCTTTTGCTAAAGATCAGGTCTTTCAATTGGATACGGCTATTCCAAAAACAGCACCTAAGGCTAAAGCCAAGGTGGATGAGCCAGTTAAGAAAAAGCCAGTTAAAAATATTAAAAAAACTACAGCAGAAAATCGCAAACAGGTTTATCATGTTCTTGAAAATGCCACTAGAGATGATTTAAATACCATCAAAAATGTGTGGCCTGATTTGCAATCTGTATTAGCAGTTTCTGAAAGAGCATTGCTTGATGTGCTTGAGCCAGTGGCAGCGAGTCCAGATCAAGTAGTCATGAAGTGTAAATATACTTTATGGTTTGAAAATGCTAGTTCAGATAGCGATTTGCTGGATAAATTAACGAGTTATATCGAAAAGTTTGCTAAACATTATTATGGAATTGTTTTAGTTCCAGATGATGATTGGCTTGCAGTACGAAAAGAATTCGTTGAAAGTCATAAGGAAGAATTGCTAGCTAAGAAAAAGCAGCAAATTGAAGATAAAGAGGAACCCAAAGAAGATACTGAAGTGATAGATAAAGCTAAGGATTTATTTGGGGATGCAGTAACAATTAAAGATTAAGGAGAAATTTTATAATGAGTAGAAGACCTAATTTCGGCGGTATGGGCATGGGCGGCATGAACATGCAACAAATGATGAAGCAAGCTAAGAAGTTGCAAGCTCAAATGCAAGAAGAACAAGAAAACATCACCGCTCAAGAATTTACTGGTAAGTCAGCAGATGACTTGGTAGTTGCTACATTTACTGGTGATCGTAAGCTTAAGGATATTAAGATTGATAAAGAAGCAATCGATCCAGATGATCCAGATATGTTGCAAGATTTAGTAATTGATGCTGTTAACAAAGGCTTGGCTCAAATTGATGAAGCAACTCAAGCAAGTTTGGGCAAGTACACGAAAGGCTTGATGTAATTGCAATATCCATTACCAATAGCTCATCTGATTGATGCTTATATGAAGCTTCCAGGCATTGGTGAAAAAACGGCTACTAGATTAGCCTTTTACACAATGGATATGCCTCAAGAAGATGTAGAAGATTTTTCTAAAGCATTAATTCAAGTGAAGAAAGATATCCATCAATGTCCTATCTGTGGCAATATTACTGAAAAAGATATCTGTGATATTTGCTCAAATCCTAACCGTGATCAAACAACGATCATGGTGGTTGAACAACCTAAAGACGTAATGGCTTTTGAAGATATGGGTGAATATAGTGGTCTATATCATGTGCTTCATGGTGTACTATCACCAATGGATGGAATTGGACCAGAAGAAATTAATATCAAGTCTTTAATTACTCGTTTGCAAAAACATGATGAAGTTAAAGAAGTAATTTTGGCCCTTAATTCAACTCCTGAAGGTGAATCAACCGCGATGTATATCAGCAAATTGATTAAGCCAGCAGGTATTAAGGTTACACGCCTTGCTGCAGGATTATCTGTCGGTAGTGATATTGAATATGCCAATTCAATTACTTTGAAGAGGGCAGTGCAAGGAAGAACGACTCTATAATGGCTAAAAACAGAAGAGATAAAAAAATCAAAGAACTCGGCGACCAAAAGTTGGTACACGAGATTGAAAAGCTGCAAAATCAAATTGCATTAGAGCAAGATTTAGATCAAACTACTTTAGATTTGTCAGATGATAATTATATCCAAGGCAAGATTTTGAGAGCCAAATATACTTTTTTGTATAATGAGGCTCGTCATCGAGGCACAAGATTTAGTGGTATCACTAATGCAATCACTCAGTAAAAGAAGCTCCAATTTGGGGCTTTTTTATTTTACTCAATAAAAAACTGCTAGGACTGTTAATCTCTGTGAAACTTCTGTAAAATAGACCTATGGAGGATTTTATGACAGGTTATTTTGTTAGTTTCGAAGGCCCAGATGGTGCAGGAAAAAGCACGGTTTTAAAAGAAGTATTGGCTAAAATTGGTACGCAACTCAAACCACAATATATTGTGACGCGTGAACCAGGTGGATCAAAGATTGCTGAAAAGATTCGCGATATTATTTTGGATCCAGCCAATGATAAAATGGATGCTAAAACTGAAGCACTTTTATATGCTGCAGCAAGAAGTCAACACGTAGAAGAGATAATTAAGCCAGCACTTGAAGCAGGCAAGATTGTTTTTTCTGATCGCTTTGTTGATAGTTCTTTAGCTTATCAAGGCGAAGGTCGTGATTTAGGAATTAAGGAAGTTAAGCAGATCAATGATTTTGCTACAAACAAACTTGATCCTGATTTGACTTTCTTTTTGGATGTTGCTCCTGAAATTGGTCTTAGCCGAATTGAGAAGTTGCGTCCAGGTCAAGAAGACCGCTTAGAACAAGAAAACATTGCTTTTCATAAAAAGGTCTACCAAGGCTTTTTGAAAGTAAAAGCAATGTATCCAGAACGCTTTGTGACCATTGATGGAACTCAACCAATTGACCAAGTTGTAGATCAAGTAATTAGTGCATTAAAAAAGCGTATGCCAGAAATATTTTAAGGACTGATTAAATCAATGAAATTAGTAATTGCTATTGTTCAAAAAGAAGATTCGAATAATCTGCAAAGGGCATTTGTTCAAAATGATTTTCGTGCAACTAAATTAGCAACTTCAGGTGGCTTTTTAAGTCAAGGAAATACAACCTTCCTAATTGGGTGCGAAGATGAAAAAGTAGATGATGTTCTAAAAATAATTAAGCAAGAATCTCGGGCAAGAGAAGAGATTGCAACACCACATATGGTTTCAACTGGATTTGAAATTGCTCAGCCGATGAAGATTACAGTTGGTGGTGCAACTTGTTTTGTTGTCCCAGTTGATGAGTTTAAACAATTCTAATGATTGATATTACAAATGTGGGTATTAAGCAAACCCAATTTTTACGTCGAGCATATGAGCAGAAGAGATTAGCTCATAGTTATCTTTTTGTTGATAGTGATGAAAGTCGTGCACTTAACACAGCATATTGGCTAGCATGCTTGTTTAACTGTACTGGCGAAAATAAACCAGATGGAACTTGCCAGAATTGTAAACAAATTTTGTCTGGTAACCACCCGGATGTGCTCCTTGTAGGGCCTGAAGGTAAGCAAACTTTAGGAATAGATCAGGTAAGACCGCTTAAAGAAGAATTAGCTAAAAGTCCAGTTGAAAGTAATCGGCGCTTTTTCTTTATTAACGAAGCACAAAAATTAACTTTATCTGCCGCGAATGGCTTGCTTAATTTGCTTGAAGAACCTGTTGCGCCAGTAGTTACGATTTTAATTACTAATAACAGTGATCAAATTCTACCTACAGTTCGCTCAAGAACACAAATTATCAATTTTGATAATGGAGAAAAGCCTAATGATAAAACTGCAGTATTGCTAGAAAATGGCTTTTCTAAAGATGAAATTGATGAACTAGGCAATTTAGAAAAAAGAGATCAAGAAATTAAGTATTTTTATCAAGAAATGCTTGAACATAACAGTTTAGCTTTAGTTAGTGCGCACAAGTTGTCTGAAAATGCTAAGCTTGTATCAGAACAGCGTTATATTCTGGTTAGGTTAAAAATATTAGCAGAGCATGATTTAAACGATCCACGTAAAATGGTGGCTGCTGCTCAGATGTTAAAGAATTTAATTGAGGTAGACAAGATGCGTTTGAGCAATGTTAGTTTGCGTAATGCGTTAGATTATCTTGCTCTAGAATGGAAGTAGGTGTTTTAAGTTGGATCCATATTCAAAGTTAAAAAAGGTAAAAGAAACTACAGAAAATATGGCTAAGACTATTGCTAGTCTTGAAAATGATATTTTAGATACTTTAAAAGAAAATACTGAATTAAAAGTTGAAAATCAACTATTGCATGAAAAGTTGGATAAGCTGACTGCAAATCAACCAGCACCTGAAACTAAAACGCAAAGTGGATTGGAATCACTGAAGAAGATCTATGACTCAGGCTATCATATTTGTAATATGTACTATGGTTCTCACCGTGATCCTAGTGCAGACTGTATGTTTTGTCTTGATATCTTAGATAATTTTGGTGAAAAAAAGGGTATGAAAAAGGACGGTAGATAAATGAAGCGTCAAAGCAGTTATGCTAAAGATGAAGGAAAACTTTACTTAGTACCTACACCAATTGGTAATTTGGAAGATATTACTATTAGAGCCAAAAAAGTATTAACCGCTGCTGATTATATTGCTGCAGAAGATACTAGAACGAGTGGCATTTTATTGGAAAAAATTGGCGTTCACAATAAGATGATCTCGTTTCATAAGTATAATTCTAAAGAACGTGCTCCAGAATTAATTAAATTGATGAAAGATGGGGCTGTGATTGCAGAAATTAGTGATGCGGGGATGCCAGTAATTTCAGATCCAGGCTATATCTTGGTGCAAGAATGTATCAAAAATGATATTCCGGTAGTACCTCTTCCTGGTCCATCTGCCTTTGCGACAGCTTTAATTGCTTCAGGTTTTGATGCTCAACCATTTACTTACTATGGCTTTTTGCCAAGAAAAGCGTCAGAACAAAAGCCATATTTTGAACAAATGAAGGAAGCTAAAGCTACCTCAATCTTTTATGAAGCACCACACCGTTTAGCTAAGACTTTAAAGAATTTAAGTACTGTTTTGCCAGAAGACAGACAAATCGTAGCAGCACGTGAATTAACTAAGATTCATGAAGAATTCATTCGTGGAACGGTTAAAGAAGTAACTGATTATTTCAGTGAAAATGCTCCAAGAGGAGAATTCGTAATCTTGATTTCACCAAATACAGAAGCTCCTAAACAATTATCTTGGTCAGAGTTGATTGATTTGGTAAATGACTTGGTAGACAAGGGTGAATCTAAAAAAGATGCTATTAAGCAAGTAGCTAAGCAGCACAATGTTTCTAAGAATGAATTGTATGATCAATATCATCAAAGGTAATTATTAATGAAATATACTGAAGATTATCAAGTTGAATTTAAAGATTGTGATGAAAATCGTCGCTTAAAGATTCCTGCTTTAGTAGATTTGTTAATGCAGACTTCAGAGCATCAATTAGATCAAGGTGGAGCCGGTACAGATGATTTAGTAAAGCGTGGCTTGGGCTGGGTAGTTACTCAATATCATTTTGATATTAATAAGTTGCCTAAGCCTAATGACAAAGTGCAGCTTAGTACAGAAGCGAGTGGTTATAACCGCTTTTTTGAGTATCGTGATTTTGGTGTAGCAGATGAAGCTGGCAATACTTTAGTTGATGTGAAAAGCCAATGGGTGATGCTGGATTTGAAAAAGCGTCACATGGTTCCAGCCGATATCCAAATGATGGAAGACTGGGGCGCACCACTACTTAAGAAGATGCCGCGTTTTCCTCGACTCAGACCACAAGAAGAATACGATAATAAGCGAGTATATCGCGCACGTTATGACGACTTAGATACTAATCATCATGTGACTAACAGTCACTATTTCAGCTGGTTTATTGATATGATGGATCGTGATTTTTTGCGCGATCATGAAGTGAGTGCTATCGATATCAAGTTTGATAAAGAAGTGCATTATGGTGAAAATGTAAATTCTTGCATGACTTTAATTCAAGATGATAAAATCACTTCATATCATGCTATTAAAGCTGATGATGGAACTGTGCAAGCAGTTTGTGAATTAAATTGGCGTAAGATAAAATAAAAACATGACAATTTAGTCATGCTTTTTTTATGGGAGGGAGATAGCGGATGAGTGTTAAAAAGATTTTGCAAACAGATTTACAACAACTGATTTTTTTGGGAATCGTTGTTGCAATGAAGATTATTCTTGAACAGTTTTCATTTGGACCAACTACTGTTAAAGTAGGCTTGGGCTTTATTGGGAGCGTATTGTTAGGTTACTTCTTCGGCCCAGTATGGGGGACAATTGGCGGCGGAATTAGCGACTTAGTCAGCTCAGCAATTTTTGGTAATCAAGGCGGCTTCTTTATTGGCTTTACTTTAACTGCAATGGCTGGACCTTTGATTTATGCTTTGTTTTTATACAATAAACCAGTAAAAATTTGGCGGATAATCGCTTCGACCATTTTAGTTACTCTTATCGTAAACATTGGTATGAACACGTTATGGTTGCATATTATGTATAATCTGAACTTCCAAGCGGCTTTGATTCAACGTTTGCCTAAAGAAATGATTGTGCCATGGATTCAAATGGTAGTGACCTACTTTGTATTGCAAGCTGTTTCTCGTGTTAAAATAAAAAAGTGATTTAAAGCGGAAAGAGAATAATACTAATGAAAATCTTAAGTGTTTCTACAGCTACTAATCATTTGAGCGTAGCTTTAAACGAGGATCAACAAGTAATTGTTGAAAAAAATGAACGAGACGAACGTAATCATAGCGAACATCTCGATCCATTAATTGATGAAATTTTAAAAGAAAACAAATTAACTTTAAAAGATATTGATCGCTTTGCGGTTGCAATCGGACCTGGTTCTTATACTGGATTAAGAATTGGAATTACGACAGTTAAGATGTTTGCCAGCATTTTAAATAAAGAAGTTGTTGGTATTTCTACTTTACAAGCTTTAGCTAAAGGCGTTGATGAAAAGGCTCTTGTAATTGCTGGGCTTGATGCTAGAAATGATAATTACTTTGCTGGCGGCTACATAAGTGGCGATATTCCAGAGAATGTTATTCCAGATGGCCACTACAATATCGATGCTTTAATTAAGGCAATCAAAGAATATGTTGCTGAAAACGACGTAAAGAAGATAGTATTTGTAGGTTCTGGCCTTGATAAGCAAGATGAAAAGATAAAGTCATTGAATATTCCTTATGAATACGGCAATGACGACCAAAATGTAATTCATGCCGGCTTAATTGGACAATTAGCTGTTTCAGCAACTCCAATTGATCCAGATAAATTGTTACCACGCTACTTACGCAGAACACAAGCAGAAGTAGACTGGCATAAGAAAACAGGTAAACCATTCGAACCTGATAGTCATTATGTTGAAGAAGTTTAATCAATTTTTCCATCCACAAGTTAATCGAATTGATATGAGTTTTACGCCATTTATGGCGAATGTGAATGGTAATGTTTTGCAAATAATGCAAGCAACAGATGATAATATTCCTGATTTATTGGTCTTGGAAGAACAAGTATATTCAGGTCGAACACCATGGAATAAGTTCTCTTTTGAAACAGAATTAAGAAAAAGACGCAATTCCTTATATTTGGTTGTTTATCATGCATCCACTTTAGTTGCTTTTATTGGGGCACGTTTTAGTCCTGAAGAAACTCATATTACCAATATTGCAGTTGCACCAAGTTACCAGCATCAACACATTGGACGCTATTTAATGCAGATGATGATTGATCGTGCTCGAGAAAATGATAGTGATCGTGTAACTTTAGAAGTTAAAACTGATAATGAGATTGCTCAAAGATTGTATCAATCATTGGGTTTTGAAGGAAACTTTATTCGGAAAGATTATTATCAAGATACACATACTGATGCAATGAATATGGTGTTATGGCTGAAGCCACACCAGATTAAAAGAAAGAAGTTTACGTTTTGAGTGAAAAGAAAGATATTCGGATTTTAGCTTACGAAAGTTCATGTGATGAAACTTCCACTGCTGTTATCAAAAATGGACGTGATATTGAAAGTTTAATTGTCGCAACTCAAATTAAAAGTCACCAACGTTTTGGTGGGGTAGTACCAGAAGTTGCCAGTCGTCATCATATTGAAGTAGTTAGTCAAATTACTAAGGAAGCTTTAAATGAAGCAAATTGTACTTGGAAAGATATTGATGCAATTGCTGTAACTTATGGTCCTGGACTTGTTGGTGCACTTTTAATTGGTGTTAGTGCAGCTAAGGCAGCTTCAATGGCTACTGGTATTCCTTTGATCGGTGTTGACCACATTATGGGTCACATTATGGCCGCACAATTGAAGGATGAGATTGAATATCCAGCTCTTGCTTTGCAAGTATCTGGTGGTCACACTGAAATTGTTTTATTAAAAGATCCAGTTCACTTTGAAATTATCGGTGATACTCGTGACGATGCTGCAGGTGAAGCCTACGACAAGATCGGTCGTGTACTTGGCGTAAATTACCCAGCTGGTAAGACTATTGACTCATGGGCTCATCAAGGTAAAGATACCTTTAACTTCCCACGTGCAATGATGGAAGACGATGATTATGACTTCTCATTCTCAGGTCTTAAGTCTGCCTTTATTAATACTTGCCACCATGCAGACCAAATTCATGAAAAGTTGAACAAGTACGACTTAGCTGCTAGTTTCCAAGCTGCAGTTATTGATGTGCTTGCTCATAAGACTATTCGTGCAATTAAGCAATACAAGCCTAAGACCTTTATCATGGGTGGTGGGGTTGCCGCAAACCACGGCTTGCGTGACCGCATGAGTGCAGAAATTGCTAAGTTACCTAAGGACAAACAACCAAAGGTAATTTTACCTGACATTAAGCTTTGTGGTGATAATGCCGCAATGATTGGTGCTGCCGCATATAACCTTTACAATGATGGTCAATTTGCGGACTTAACTTTGAATGCTGATCCATCATTGGAATTACCATATGCTAACAGTATGTTGAACTAAAAAATAAGCATAAGAAAACAGTCTTGATTAGTTTCAAGACTGTTTTTTGTTTATTCAAATTCTTTGCGAATGGTGTCGCCATTTTCATCAAGCTTAGGAGCATCTTTTTGCAATCCATATGAATTCCAATTGCCGTATTTCATTGGTGAGCCTAAAACTTCATTACCATCTGGTAAGGTCTTGACCATTCCGCGATCAATAATTTGATCAAGGCGGCGAGTCTTATCGACGTTAAGTACAAGTCCTGCAGGAACACCTGCTTCGTGTAAAATTTTATCCCATTCTGCTGCAGTCTTAGTTTCAAGGACAGATTGCATAGCATCTTTAACTTTTTGCCAATTCTTTTCTCTTAAGTCGTTAGTCTTAAACTCTGCTTGTTCAATCCATTCTGGATGACCCAATGCATTAGATAATAGACTCCATAAGTGATCGTTGCCACAGCAAATTGCAATTGGAGCGTCTTTACAATCAAAGGTATCGAATGGATACATATCTGGGTGACGATTACCGATACGGTGTGGCACTTCATGTGGCCCTAAGGCAAGCATTAAGTCCTGCACCATCAGTGAGAATGTAGAATCTAGCATAGAAACATCAACTGTAGTCCCTTTGCCAGTGCGTTCACGTGCAACTAAAGCAGTCATAATTGCGCTGTAGCCCATGATTCCGGCAACAACATCGGAAACGGAAGTGCCGACTCTAGTTGGTTTACCTTTAGGAGTACCAGTAGCATCCATTAATCCTGAAACGGCTTGGATAATGGTGTCGTAAGCAGCTTGTTTTGACCAAGGACCATATTGACCAAAGCCTGAGATAGAAGCAAAGATTAACTTTGGATATTTCTTAACCATTTCTTCTGGATCAAAGCCTAATCTGCTCATTACGCCAGGACGGAAGTTTTCGACAACAACATCTGCTTTAGCAATCATTTTTTCAGCTAAAGCATGATCTTTAGGATCCTTTAAATCTAAAGCAATTGACTCCTTGCCAGCATTGCAAATTCTGAAATATTCGCTAGAACCATCCGCAATGTATGGACCCATGTGACGAGTGTCATCACCAGTTTTTCTTTCAATATGAATTACTCGTGCTCCTGCATCGGCCAGCATTCTAGTGCAGGTAGGACCAGACAATACATGAGTAAAATCAACTACTAAAAGATCACTTAAAGGGTAAGGTTTATTTTTATCAAGGTGAGGGTTGTTTTCTTCTAATTCACTGTAATTTGGTTCAGTCATAAAAGTTACACTTTCTATGAAAATAAAAGCTGCCTTTCAGCAGCTTTTTGTTTATTCAAATTTTTCAAGTTCAGTCATGGCTTTTTCCCAATCTTCATTGGCTTGATCAGTCTTATTTTGAACTTCGGTTAATTGTTCTTGAAGAGGTCCTAGCTTATCAAAGTTAGTGGCAATTTCAGGATTAGCCATTTCATTTTGAATTTCAGTTGCTTGTTTTTCTAATTCTTCAATTTGTTTTTCAGTTTGATCAACTGCTCGTTGCAATTTTCTCTTTTGTGAATCACGCTGCTTTTGTTCTTGGTAAGAAAGCTTTTGCTCGCTAACTTGCTTAACAACTGGTGCATCACTTTCTGCGTTTGCGGCAGCTGCAGCTTGCTTAGCTTTTTCATCAAGATAGTATGAGTAGTTACCGTTATAAACTTTAGCGTGACCATCGCGGAAGACCACAATCTTGTTAGCTAATTTGTTAATGAAGTAACGGTCGTGAGATACGAAGAGCAAAGTACCATCGTAGTCTTGCAAAGCTTGTTCCAAAACTTCCTTAGCATCGATGTCCAAGTGGTTGGTAGGTTCGTCCATTAATAAGAAGTTATCGTGTTCAAGTGATAGAACTGTTAAAGTTAAACGAGCTTTTTGACCACCGGATAGTTGACCAACTGTCTTATCGATGTCTTTAGCAGTGAATAAGAAACTAGCTAAAATTGAACGAACATCTCGCTCAGGCATTGTCTTGTGACGATCCCAAACGGTATCAAGTACGGTCTTTGATGGGTCAAGACCTTGAAGCTCTTGGTCATAGTAGCCGATATCAAGGGATGCACCATACTTAATTGAGCCTTTCTTAGGAGTCAATTGCTTCATAATTGTCTTAAGAAGAGTTGATTTACCAATTCCGTTTGGTCCAATTACGGCAACACGATCGCCTTTATTAATTTGGAAAGAAATGTCCGAAATCATTGTCTTATCAGGATAACCAACAGATAAATCATTAAAAATCAAGACTTCCTTACCGGAAGGTCGTTCACTACTAAAGTGAATCTTTACTTTGCTCTTAGACTTTGGTGGTTTAATCCGTTCAATCTTGTCTAATTTCTTTTGACGACTTTGTGCTCGTTTAGTTGTAGAAGCACGAACCATGTTCTTTTGGATAAATTCTTCGTCTTTTTTGATTTCTTCTTGTTGCTTTTCATAAGCAGCTTGTTGAGTTTCATCACGAAGTTTGCGCTCAGCTACATATTGAGAGTAGTTGCCAGTAAAGGCAGTCAATGTTCCAAATTGTAATTCGAAAATTTGAGTTGCCAAGTGATCCAAGAAGTACTGGTCGTGGGATACAACTAAGATTGCGCCGCTGTAGTTTTTAAGAAAACTTTCCAGCCAATCAAGCGTATCTAAGTCCAAGTAGTTAGTAGGTTCGTCAAGTAAAAGCAATGCAGGCTTTCTTAAAAGTAATTTAACGAAAGCTAATCTAGTTTTTTCACCACCGGATAAACTGCCAATGCGCTTTTGCCAAGTGTCTTCAGGAAACTTAAATCCATTCAGAATACTCTTAATATCTGATTGGTAAGTGTAGCCACCTTTTTGCTCAAAATTAAATTGCTTTTGATCATATTGCTTTAACAATTCTTGATCTTCGGGATGTTCAGCAATTTTTTCTTGCAGCTTTACCAAATTTTTGCTTTCTTGAATTAATGGAGCAAAAACTGATTCCATTTCATCCCAGATTGTCTTGTCTTCATTTAAAGCATTTTCCTGAGCGATGTAGCCTACATCAATACCTTTATTAACGGTAAAGTCTCCATGAGTAGGTTCTTGTTCACCTGTCATAATTTTTAATAGGGTAGTTTTACCAACCCCATTAGGGCCAACTAAGCCGATTCTTGCATTTGAATCGATTGAAAAAGTAACGTTTTTGAATAACGTGTTGGCACCAAATTGTTGTTCTAAATCGTGTCCTTGTGCAATAATCATAATTTTTCACCTAACAATTATTTTACCATATGCCGCAACCGCAATAGTACTCGTTTTCTTATATTAAATATGTGAAAAAGTGTATCTTTGTGAAAAAGATACTTGCGTAAATGGTGTATTAACAGTTATGATAGTAGTGCTTGATTGTACATTCACAAACATAAAGTAGGTTTGGAGGGCTTCAAATGGAAAAAATAAAGATTCCAAAGGCAACAGCCAAAAGATTGCCATTATATTATCGTTATTTGCTTATTTTAAATGAAGAAGGCAAAGACAAGGTTTCATCAACTGAATTGTCAGAAGCTGTTCAAGTTGATAGTGCATCAATTAGAAGAGACTTTTCTTATTTTGGTGCATTAGGTAAGCGTGGATATGGTTATGACGTTAAGAACTTGCTTACATTCTTTAAAAAGATTTTGAATCAAGATACTTTAACTAACGTTGCTTTAATTGGTGTAGGTAATTTAGGACGTGCCTTATTAAATTACAACTTTAAACGTAGTAACAATATCAGAATTTCATGTGCTTTTGATATTAATAAAGAAATTACTGGTCGTATTTTAAGCGGCGTTCCCGTTTATGATATGGATGATTTAAAACAACAATTGAGTGACCAACAAATCACCATTGCAATTTTAACTGTGCCTTCAACTGCAGCTCAAAAAACAACTGATGAAATGGTAGATGCAGGAGTAAAGGGAATCATGAACTTTACGCCAATTAGATTGTCCGCTCCAGCTGATGTTCGTGTACAAAACGTAGATTTAGCAACTGAATTGCAAACTTTGATTTACTTCTTAGATAGTGATAAAGAAAATTAATTAGTAACTAAAAAAGCCGAGATATCTCGGCTTTTTTATTATGCAGTTGTTTCACTTTTAATAAGTTTTACGGGCAACTTGTAGTTCTTTTGTTTTAACTTTTCATCAGGATGCGCAATTCTTCTTAACAATAAATCGACTAACAGTGTCGCAATATCATGAATTGGCTGAGCGATAGTAGTTAATTCTGAATGATAAGTTTGAATTTGGCGAGTGCCATCGAATCCGATTACCTTTAATTCTTCAGGAACTTTGATGTTTAACTTCTTAGCTTCTTGTAAAACTAAGATAGCAGTTAAATCATCAGTGCAAACTACACCATCAGGTTGATCATCTACCAACATATTGTGAATCTGCATATTTTTAATATTAGAAGAATCAGAAAAGGCAACAGAACGAATATGTGGTGTTAAGTTATGTTCTTTTGCTTCATCAAGATAAGCATCCAATCGTTCATCAGTTGGGTTGCCTTTTTTGTGTTCATTACCCAAAAAGTAAATCTTTTTACAGCCAGCTTGAATTAGATCACGCATAGCTAACTTAATGCCTTGATAGTTATCGCAACTAACAATAGGGACATTGTCAGATAACTTACGGTCAAAAGAAACAATGGGCAAACCTAATTGTTTGTATTCTTGAATTCCTAAATTATGTGCGCCGGCGATGATCCCATCAACTTGATTGGCTTGGAGCATGCGTAAATATTCATGCTCTTTTTCTTTGTCACGGCCAGCATTGCACATAATGACCTTGTAGCCTTTTTTGAATAATTCTTCTTCAATATCTTGCACTAATTCCGCAAAAAATGGATTAGTAATACCTGGGAAAATTAAGCCGACTAGATTCATTCTTTTGCCTTGAAGAGAACGGGCAAGAGAATTAGGTTGATAATTCAATTTTCGCATTGCTGCAAAAACTTTGTCTTTTGTTTTTTGGCTTAAGTACCCATGATTATTAATTACGCGTGAAACCGTAGTAACGGAACAACCGGCTTCTTTGGCAACATCGCTTAATTTAGCTGCCATCTATATCACCTTATTTAAAGAATAGTTTTCATTTGCCATAATTTACCATTATAGTTGGTATCTTGTGCAAAAGCGAATTTAGTATTGGCTTGATCTGCAAAGTAACGACCAGTTATAACTTCTTCACCATCGTTAACGAAGATTTCAATTAATGAATGATCAATAAAGATGTTTAACTTTAAGTCGCTGTTAGCATCAAAGCTAGCTTGTCTAGTTTCGCCGTAATTAACTGAAACTTTTTGTCCAGCGTTAGAACGATCAAGAATTACTGTGCCGTTTTCAGTATCAAAATCAAGCTTAAGACCTTGAGTTAAATCGCTGTTGGCAGCAAGGTAAAGACTGCCTTTTTGACCAGCTTTAATAGTGAGTTCTGCTTCATATTGTTGTCCTGCATCTACTTGATCTGAAATTTCTTGTTCATTGAAGCGCAACTCTTGCATAGCAGGTACTGGCTTTTGTACTAATTTACCATTTTTAATAGATAATTCCTTAACTTGGCTGAGGCAGTTTGCCCAGTTTTCATTATCTGTTGGGTAAGTAGTGTCAGGAAGACCAACCCAGCTGATTTCATAAGCATGACCGTTAGGAGCGTTGAAAGCTTGAGTAGCGTAAACGTCGAAGCCTTTATCCAAGTTTTGCAAAGGACTAGGATTGATTAACTTATGATTTTCAAAATCAATGTCGTCAGCAATGATGTACATGTTAGAGTAGATATCGTCGTAATTGGCAATCTTTTTGTCTAAGCCTTGAGGACAGAAAATTAAAGCAACTTTGCCATCTACTCTAACAATGTTAGGACATTCAATCATGTAGCCTAAATCGCCTGTGCCCATATCTAAGAAGCCAAGTTCTTCCCAGTTCTTAAGGTCTTGTGATTTCCATACATCGATGTGTCCGTGCTTATTTTCCTTATCTTGTGCTCCCAAAATTGCGTAGTAAGTACCATTTTCCTTTAAAATTTGGGGGTCACGGAAGTGTTCAGTAATGTTGTCTGGGTTCTTAAATAGGATGGTTTTATCAGTAACCTTGCCATTTTTATCCATCCAAGCACCGATTTGGTAAGGAGTACGAACCCAATTTTCATCGCGGTGGTTACCTGTGTACATTAAGAATAGTTTGCCATCAATTTCACGAGCTGAGCCTGAGTATGCTCCGTGAGAATCAGCCATTGAGTCAGGTTCAACTGCTAAGCCTAAATTTTCCCAATTAACTAAATCTTTTGACTTGAAGTGAACCCAAGATTTAAGGCCGTGAACGGCACCAAATGGATATGATTGATAAAACAGGTGATAAGCACCATTAAAGTAAGAAAAACCATTTGGATCATTGATTAACCCAGAAATTGGGTGTAAATGATAGTGCAATTGGTAAGGGGAGTTAGCAGCTTGTGCTTGTAAATGAAGCAAAGTGTCAGCATCCCATTTACTATAAGGTAAGTAACGTTTTTCTCTTGTCCATTCCATAATAAAAAGCCTCCATGTAAGCGTTATCTTTACACAATATTTTAATTGATTATGGAAAATGTGTCAAACGTTTATCATATTATATTTTGTTAATTTTACTTATTAATCTATAAGCTAGAAAAATAAATGCAAAAATTTGTGTCAAACGATTGACATATTTTTTGAATACGGTATCATAGTTAGTGAAATGAGAATAAAGCGTTTACATAGGAGGAAACAAATATGGACCACAGAAAGGTGGCTGAACGAGTAATTAAAGATGTGGGCCGCGACAACATTATTGCCGGTGCTCACTGTGCTACTCGTTTGCGTTTAGTTTTAAAGGATGATTCAAAGGTTGACCAAAAGGCATTGGATAATGATCCAGATGTTAAAGGTACATTTAAGACCAATGGCCAATATCAAGTTATTATTGGACCAGGGGATGTTAATGACGTTTACGACGAATTCATTAAAATCACTGGTTTAAAGGAATTATCAACTGATGACTTAAAGAAGGTAGCAGCTGAAGGCCAAAAGAAGAATCCAGTAATGGACTTCATTAAGCTTTTGTCTGACATCTTTGTTCCAATCATTCCAGCTTTGGTTGCTGGTGGTTTGTTAATGGCTTTGAACAACTTCTTGACTTCACCAGGACTATTTGGTCCTAAGTCAGTTGTTCAAATGGCACCAAACATTGCTGGCTTATCAAGCATGATTCAAGTTATGTCAGCTGCGCCATTTATCTTTATGCCAATTCTAGTTGGTATGTCGGCGGCCAAACGATTCGGAGCTAACCAATTCCTGGGTGCAACAATTGGTATGATTATGACCACGCCAGGACTTCAAGGTGCAGGACACTTCTGGAACATCTTTGGCTTGCATGTTGCACAAACTAACTACCAATACCAAGTTATTCCAGTTTTAGTAGCTGTTTGGGTATTGTCAATTTTGGAAAAGTTCTTCCACAAGCACTTACCATCTGCAGTTGACTTCACATTTACACCACTTCTTTCAATTATGATTACTGGTTTCTTAACTTTCACTATTATCGGACCAGTCTTCAAGGGTGTATCTGATGCTATTACTAATGCCATCGTATGGCTTTACGACACAACTGGTGCCTTCGGTATGGGTGTCTTTGGTCTTACTTACTCAGCTATTGTTACTACTGGTCTTCACCAAAGCTTCCCAGCTGTTGAAACTCAACTTTTAGCAGCATTTGCTAAAAAACCAGCAAGTTCCGGTGACTTTATCTTCGTTACTGCATGTATGGCTAACGTAGCTCAAGGTGCCGCAACTTTCGCAATTTACTTCTTAACTAAGAACAAGAAGATGAAGGGTTTGGCAAGTTCATCAGGTGTTTCAGCACTTCTTGGTATTACTGAACCAGCACTTTTCGGTGTTAACTTAAAATACAAATTCCCATTCTTCTGTGCTTTAATCGGTTCCGGTGTTGCAGCTGCCTTTGCAGGTCTTATGCACGTAACTGCTGCCGCACTTGGTTCAGCTGGTTTCTTAGGATTCCTTTCAATTTATCCAAAGACTATTCCAATGTGGGTAGTATCTGTAGCAATCAGTTTTGCAGTTGCATTCATCCTTACTTATGTTTACGGTAAGGGTCACTTAAAGGAAGAAGTTGCTGATCAAGATGTACCAGTAAACGATGCAACTAGCCAAGCTGAAGAAAATCAAAAAGCAGAAAAAGTTTCGAAAGAACAATTAGCATTAAAGGATGAAGTTATTGCTTCACCAGTTGACGGTACTCCAGAAAGCTTAACTAAGGTTAACGATCAAGTATTCTCAGCTAAGTTGATGGGTGATGGTGCCGCAGTTATCCCAAGTGATGGTACAATTTATGCTCCAGTAACTGGTACTGTTACTATTGCTTACGAAACTAAGCACGCATATGGTATTAAGTCAGATGATGGTGCAGAAGTATTGATCCACATTGGTCTTGATACTGTAAACCTTAAGGGTGAACACTTCGAAAGCTTTGTAAAGCAAGGCCAACGTGTTCAAAAAGGTGACAAACTTGGCAGCGTTGACTTAGATGCTGTTAAGAAGGCAGGCTATGACACTACTGTAATGGTTGTCATTACTAACACTGCTAACTATGCAAATGTTTCAAGAATTACTGATGCAGGCGACAAGCACGGCGATAAGTTGATTGCTGTTACTGCACACGAATAATAAATGAATCCCTCTATGATCAAAATCAAAACAATTGAGCAATAAAGAAAGCTGCTTAAGAAATAATCTTAAGCAGCTTTTTGTTTTGGATTAATTGGTTAAATTGTCTAAGTCTACAAAATATGGAAGATAATTTGAGACTTTAGTTTTGGTATTTTTAACGTTAGAAGCGTCAATGAATGTGTGAGTACCTTTGATTTGGTATTTGTATTGTGGGCCCCAAGTTCTAGCATTAACAGTCACAGTTGTACCGCTAGGGATGCTTTGTCCCACAATCATATCTCCTAATTTAACGTTGAGCGTCTTTCCATCTACGATGACGCGGTTCGTAACAGCACCGTTGATTACAGTAGTACCAGGTAGCCATTTTCCTGCTTTTTCATCATCAGTAGTATTTACGACATAAACTGGTACTTTTTGTTTACTAGGAGCAGTTACTGTGACTTTTTCACCGTTAGAACAATTTTGCAAACCGTTAATTGCCGCAACGTTTCTAACATTGATGTATTTGCCTTTGCCTAAAGAATAATAGTAGCTATTCTTGATCTTTTTGTAAGGCAGATAATATTTTGTAACGTCTTTATAATTTTGGCCTTGTTGTAAAACAAAATACTTTTTATCTTGGCTAGTCTTCTTTAAGTTACCTGAAAAATGTACAGGGTACTTGTAAGACAATTTGCTTATCTTTTTTCCGCTGGCGTTGTAAACATAGCTGTTGTTCAATAAGCGAAAAGTGTTTTTGCCATCTACTTTGCCAATCGAGTTTAATGGAATGTATCTTCCTTTGCCAATGTAGTAGCAAGCATATTTTTGACCTTTAATGAGTTTAGGAGAACCGTAATACTTTAAAACGGTATTGGTTTTGATTAAATTCTTTTTTCCGCCTAGATATTTACCATTCTTGTTATAAGCGAGGTATTCACTAGTTGAGTTGTTGTATCTAACTGTTTGAATTGTTTTGGAAGCAGCTTGCACAGGATGACAGATGGCTAGAGAACCGATTGTTATTATTGCAGCAGAGAAAAGTACTGCTAATCTATTTTTCTTCATGATAATCACCTTTCAATAATTTTTGTATCATCATTATTACCCCCCCGAAAGATAAGTCAACGATATTAATAGGGCTACTAACATAGTAAAATAATAGTAAGTTGATTTCTGTAATAGCTAACAAGAAAAGGGACCAAGTATGAATGTAAAAAGAAACAGAACATGGCTGTTATTGGTGATAAGTCTTATTCTAAGTATAATTTTCATCTTTTGGGGCGGCGTGAAGAACGTTGCTAAAATATATGGCATTGTTTTACTTGTTTCTGCCATTTTACCGATTGTACCAGCGATTTTGTTGACTGCTAAAGTGAGATTGCCACGTATTTTTACTAGTGGTTGGACGTTCATACTTTATCTATTTTGGATCATTGGATTATGCATTAGTTATTTGATTCGAAGCTGGTTCGGGATTGTCTTTACGCTTTGCTTGTTTATTATTTTCCTTATTTTGGGAATGGTATATGCCTTGATTAAAACTTTGCGCAGTCGAAAAGGTGGTAAATATTATTATACTGACGAAGAAGATAACAAAACCTATGAATATGATAGTTTTGGTCAAGCGTATAGAAAGTATTTAGTAGATGCAATTGAATATGGATTGATAGATGTGATTTTGGAAGCTGCGACTTCCTGGTGGTATTAAAATGGCTCTGCCTAATTGGTAGAGCTATTTTTTGTTAAAAATATTTTACCAAGATTTCGTTATCGAGAATTAGTGGCTTTCTTGGAATGATGTTAGCATACTAAGTTTGGTAATAACTGAGTGATTAGGTAATGAAAAATGACAATTGGTGAAGCTTTAAGAGAAGAACGTATAGTGTTAGGGCTAACACAAAAACAAATGGCCGGGGATGTAATCTCAGTAGCTGAATATTCTAAGATTGAGAATTCCGTTCACAAGATCGATGCTGATACCTTATTAAAAATACTTAATTTGCATCAAATAGATATTTCAAAATTTTATAGATTAATTGCATCAAATTATGCCCAAAAAGAGAGATTACATGATGTAAAATTTTTGACCCTAGACTTAGAGAAGGCGTTCTATAATTCTGATATTGATCGAGTTAAGCAAATAATTGATATTTTTAATACACTGCCAGATATTTCTGTAGAATTAAAATTGCGTGCGCAGTTAATTTTGGCAGTGCTAAAAAAAGACTACAGTACAATAACCGATGACATGAGGAAGCAGATTTTTAAAAGAATGTTTAACCAAGAAAATTGGACAGAAAATCAGAATTCTCTTAGGTTGTTTGGTAACTCGATGTTTTTATGGGATTATAGCAATGTTTCTGTGATGATGAAATATGTGCTAGATAAGTATGAAAATATTCGTAATTATCCTAGTGATATTGAAGAAAGGATAGCCCAGATTTGTACTAATTATTTGTATAACGGAATTAAGCATCATAAGACTGATTGCACGGATCGAGCAATTAATGTTCTAAAGAATTTAGATGATATTCCTCATTTAATGCTGTATAAGGTATTAGGACTATATTTTAAAAACTATTATGAAGGAAATACTAAGGAATTAAAGAATATAAGAAATATGCTTAAAAATAGTGGCTGTGCTGGATTTATTAATAGATTTCCAAAATAAATATCGAATACGAAAATTGTTGGTAAAGATATATGTCTTCCGTCACAATAAAGTAGAGGGAAAATCTCTCACTTCTCTGATCACATGAAAAGTCATCGCTATAGCGGTGGCTTTTCTTTTTGTAGCAATAATTGACCACATACTACATTTTTTTGACCACTTAGTTCAAAAGCCTAGCTTTTCTTTTTAAATGAAGTTTTAATTAAATTATCAACTAAGAAATGAGGTGAAAATGTTGAAGGTCAAACTAGAAATCGATCCCGAAAATCAAGATTCAGAAGTCATCATCAAGGCAAGCAAGATCACTCCCGAAATCGAGAGAATCTATCGCAGGTTGCAAGATGATTCGACTCATCCCGATCAGATTACAGGGATGCGAGACAATAAAGCATATTACCTTGATTTAAATGAAATCTTATTTTTTGAAACTGCAGATAAGCAAGTCATGGCACATACAAAGAATCACAGCTATGTTGTGAAATATAAGTTGTATGAACTAGAGAACTTGCTTGGCGGGCAATTCATGCGAGTGTCCAAGTCGACTATTCTTAATCTAGATCAGATCTATGCTTTGACGAAGTCGATTTCTAATTGCCAGATACAGTTTCACCATTCTTATAAGACCGTCTATGTTTCTAGGCGTTATTATCGCGAGTTAAAAGAAAAATTGAATGAAAGAAGGGTTTACTAATGAAGAAAGCTAAGTGGAGTCGAATTTTCTGGGGTGTTGGTTTAATTGTCGCCGCCGTATTTTTAGTCGTTGACCAATTGAATTTATTGCCATTTACGGTGGGATTTTGGTCAATCTTTTGGACAATAGTATTTGGAGCAAGTTTGATCGATTCTCTTTTTAATAAAAATCTTTATGGATCAATTTTTTCAATTGCCTTTTTGTTAATAATCTATGCCGAACCTTTACATATTGAAGCTTTAGCACCATGGACTATTTTGCTTGTGGCTCTTTTAGTTTCTGGTGGACTCAGCTTGATTTTTAAAAATAATGTAAAGCCAACGGTTGTAGTTAATGGTAAAAAGGTTGACGTTAATTGGTCAGATTTGAAAAATCCGCATCATTTTAAAGCAGACCATGTTCTATCAGACACTAGCTTTGGCGTTGATAGCGACAATGTTGTGATTAGCGAAAAGATGGCAGATGCTTCCCGCTATGTTCATTCACAAAATTTAAAGACGATCACCATTAATTCCAGCATGGGGGATGTCGATGTTTATCTTGATGATGCTAAAGCCGCTGGTGATGAAGTAATCGTTAATATCGATACTTCAATGGGCGACGTCGATATCTATGTCCCGCAAGATTGGCAAATTGAAAATAACCTCCAAAGTGGTTTTGGTGATGTTGATATCGATTATACTGATGGCACAGGTACCAAGCTGATTTTGCAAGGTAAAAACAGTATGGGTGATCTGGAAATTCATCACGTACATAAAAAAGAAAATTAGCACTCTTGATAAAAAAGTGCTAATTTTTTATTGCTTTTTGTTTCAAACATGGTAAACTAATAAATGTAAGTTAGCACTTGGTAAAAGTGAGTGCTAATTATTTAAATTGAAAATAAAAATTAATAATAATGAAGAAGATAATTCCAGGAGGTATTGAACGTGTTAGAACCAATCGGAGATCGTGTCGTTGTAAAAGTTAAGGATGAAGAAGAAAAGACAGTCGGTGGCATTGTTTTAGCATCAAATGCTAAGCAAAAGCCAACTCAAGGTGAAGTTGTTGCTGTAGGTGCTGGTGCATACTCAGACAACGGTGAAAAGATCCCAATGAGTGTTAAAAAGGGCGATGTAGTTCTTTACGATAAGTATTCAGGCACTAACGTTGAATACGAAGGTGAAAAGTACTTAGTTCTTCGTGAAAAAGACATTTTAGCAATCGTTAAGTAATTAACTACTGGAATATAAATAAGAAAATAAATCTAAACTAAGGAGTAATTAGTTTATGGCAAAAGATATTAAATTCTCAGAAAATGCAAGACGTTCTCTTTTAAAGGGTGTTGATAAGTTAGCTGATACTGTTAAGACTACTATTGGTCCTAAGGGTAGAAACGTAGTTTTGGAACAAAGTTATGGTAACCCAGACATCACTAACGATGGTGTTACTATTGCTAAGTCAATTGAATTAAAAGACCACTACGAAAACATGGGTGCTAAGCTTGTTGCTGAAGCTGCACAAAAGACTAACGATATTGCTGGTGACGGTACTACTACTGCAACTGTTTTGACTCAAGCAATTGCTCGTGAAGGTATGAAGAACGTTACTGCTGGTGCTAACCCTGTAGGTATTCGTCGCGGTATTGAAAAGGCTACTGAAGCTGCTGTTGATGAATTACACAAGATCAGCCACAAGGTTGAATCAAAGGATCAAATCGCAAACGTAGCTGCTGTTTCATCAGCTTCTAAAGAAGTCGGTGACTTGATTGCTGACGCTATGGAAAAGGTTGGTCACGATGGTGTTATCACTATTGAAGACTCACGTGGTATTAACACTGAACTTTCAGTAGTTGAAGGTATGCAATTCGATCGTGGTTACTTATCACAATATATGGTAACTGACAACGACAAGATGGAAGCAGACCTTGATAACCCATACATCTTGATCACTGACAAGAAGATTTCTAACATCCAAGACATTTTGCCATTATTACAAGAAATCGTTCAACAAGGTAAAGCTTTGTTAATCATCGCTGACGATGTTACTGGTGAAGCTCTTCCAACTCTTGTTTTGAACAAGATTCGTGGTACTTTCAACGTTGTTGCTGTTAAGGCTCCTGGCTTTGGTGACCGTCGTAAGGCACAATTGCAAGATATCGCAGCACTTACCGGTGGTACAGTAATTACTGATGACTTAGGTCTTGAATTAAAGGACACTAAGATTGATCAATTAGGTCAAGCTCGTCGTGTAACTGTAACTAAGGACTCAACTACTATTGTTGACGGTGCTGGTTCAAAGGACGCTATTGAAGAGCGTGAAGACTCAATCAGAAAGCAAATCGAAGAATCAACTTCAGACTTTGATAAGAAGAAGTTACAAGAAAGACTTGCTAAGTTAACTGGTGGTGTAGCTGTTATCCACGTTGGTGCTGCTACTGAAACTGAACTTAAGGAACGTCGTTACAGAATTGAAGACGCTTTGAACTCAACCCGTGCTGCTGTTGATGAAGGTTACGTAGCTGGTGGTGGTACTGCTTTGGTAGATGTAGAAAAAGCTATCAAAGATCTTAAGGGTGACACTCCAGATGAACAAACTGGTATCAACATTGTTTTAAGAGCTCTTTCTGCACCAGTTCGTCAAATTGCTGAAAACGCAGGTAAAGATGGCGCTGTTGTATTGAACAAGCTTGAAAATCAAGAAAACGAAGTTGGTTACAACGCTGCTACTGACAAGTGGGAAAACATGGTTGACGCAGGTATCATTGACCCAACTAAGGTAACTCGTACCGCTTTACAAAACGCTGCTTCAATTGCTGCATTGCTTTTGACTACTGAAGCTGTTGTTGCAGAAATTCCTGAAGAAAAACCAGCTGCTCCACAAGGTAACCCAGCAGGTGCACCAGGAATGGGTATGTAGTTAAAGGTAGATACTGATTTCTTACAGAATGAATAGAACTCTCACTCTAGTTCAAATCCAATAAATTATTTAATAGACTTCGAAGTTGAACAAAAAGTTCAGCTTCGAAGTTTTTTTGTATAAAATCTACTAAAAAATTTTGTATCCAATTATAATATTATTTAAAGTTGTCGATTGAGAACATATTGAGGAGTTTATGAGTTACAAAGAAGATACGTATACAGAATTTAAAAAGGCGAAAAAAAGTGTTCCGGCTGACATGTGGCCCACTGTTTCTGCATTTGCAAATACAGATGGCGGAACTATTAAATTAGGCTACACTGAAATAAAAGAAAATAATCAAGTAAAATATCAACCTACTGGAGTGTTAAATCCAGATGCAATGGTAAAAGATATTTTGGATACCGCTAATAATCCTAGAAAATTGTATCCTAATGTTATTAAAGAAGAAAACGTTGTTGTGAAAACTTTTGATAATGATATACGCGTTATTGAAGTATATATTCCTAAAGCTGATTTTAGAGATAGACCTGTATATATAAAAGGTGATCAAAAAAATACATATAAGCGAGTAGGTACAAGCGATCAAATAGCCAATTATGAAGATGTGAAAGCAATGTTGAGAGACGCTCGTGGAGACGATAGTGCAGAAACATTAGATGGATATGATTTTTCAGATTTAAATTTAATAGATATTCAAAACTATAAAACATATTATGCAGAGAAAAATGATGAGCCTGAAATTGCTGAAGAAGATAATAAGCAATTTTTAAAAGAAATTGGACTTTATAGAAAAGATAGAAAAGATCAAAAATTTAAAATAACTAGAGCACTGTTGCTTTTATTTGGAAAATATAATTCTATTCAAGATGAATATCCAGATTTTATGTTAGATTTAGTAGTTAAGCATACACCATCTGAAGAAGATTATGTGGATAGACTATATACTTCTTTTAGAGATGGAACTCCTGACAATATCTATAGCTTTTTTGTACACGCTTATGCTAAATTACAAGCTTTAGTAAATAATAGTTTTGAATTAAAAGGTGTGGCACGTAAGGATAATGGTACGATATTTCTTCGTGCAATAAGAGAAGCTTTGGTTAATTCACTGGTACATGCTGACTATCATTCTAATCAATCTATTCAAATTATTTGGTATGATAATTCTGTAGTTTTTAAAAATCCTGGACAGTTATTAGTATCTATAGATAAATTTTTTGATAAAACTGATTCTGTTCCGAGAAACAGTTTAATCTTTCAAACGTTTGTTGAAGCAAAATTAGGAGAACATACTGGCAGCGGTGGTTATAGAATTTTAAGGACGAGTCAAAATTTAAAATTAAGAATTCCGGATATGACCACTTCACCACAACAAACTGAATTAATTATTTGGAGAGATACAGCAGCTGAATTAATCAATTCTCTTCCTGAAGATTGGCAATCAACATATAAAATTTTAAATACCAAAATGGTTGCAACCTTTGAAGATTTGCAACATTTATATTCTAGTTCCTGGAAGGGACATAAAATTTTAAGAGCTATGATAGACAAAGGTTTAATCGTAAAAACCGGAAAGGGAAGAGCAACTAAATATCTTTTATCGCCAGATTCTCCTCAAGCTAGGAGTGTAATGAATCAATTTTATGATGAAATGAGACGAAGTATTTTTAAAAATTAAAATCGTTTGGAAATCGTTTGGTTTTAATTGGTTATTTTTGAAAGTTTCAGCAAAAAGCCTATTAAATCAATATTTATAACGTGAAAAATCGTTTGGAAATCATTTGGTTAAGGGCAATCGATTTTTATGGTTATAAAAGATACTTTTTTCTAAATACAACTAAAGGATTAAGCATGTGAATTGCTTGATCCTTTTTTGTCTTAATTTTTAGCGTATAATTGTAACAGTGAAAAAGCACTTTAAGAAAGGAAAATGTAATGGCTGGATCTAGCACAACTCCAATGATGGAGCAATATTACGAAATTAAAAAGCAATATCCTGATGCCTTTCTTTTTTATCGCGTCGGGGATTTCTACGAACTTTTTGAAGATGATGCGGTTAAAGGCGCCCAAATTCTTGAATTAACTTTAACTCACCGCTCAAATAAAACTAAAAATCCAATTCCGATGGCCGGTGTCCCTCACATGGCTGTAGACACCTATGTAAATACTTTAGTTGAAAAAGGTTATAAAGTTGCGCTTTGTGAGCAACTTGAAGATCCTAAAAAGGCTAAAGGCATGGTTAAGCGCGGCATCATTCAATTGGTAACTCCAGGTACCATGATGAGTGAAGGACCAAACGATGCCAAAGATTCTAACTACTTAACTTCAGTAGTAACTACCAAGAGTGGTTTTGGCTTAGCTTACAGTGACTTATCAACCGGTGAAATTTATGCAACTCATCTAAAGAGTTTCGACGCTGTTTCTAACGAACTTTTATCATTAAGAACGCGTGAAGTTGTATATAATGGCCCATTAACTGAGCAGAATAAAGACTTTATGCATAAGGCCAACATTACTGTCTCAAATCCTACGCCAATTGAAGGCGAGCATGCCGAGATTTCTTATGTTGAACAGAATTTAACTAATAACGCAGAAAAAGAAGCTACCAGACAGTTAGTAGGCTATTTGTTATCCACACAAAAGAGAAGTCTAGCTCACTTACAAATTGCCAAAAGTTATGAAGTAAACCAATATTTGCAGATGTCACATACCGTCCAAAATAATTTGGAATTAATTTCATCTGCTAAGACTGGCAAGAAGATGGGTTCGCTTTTCTGGGTTCTTGATAAAACTCATACGGCAATGGGCGGACGACTTCTTAAGCAATGGTTAGCTCGTCCACTACTTAACGTTGACGAAATCAATCATCGTGAAGAAATGGTTCAAGCATTACTTGATGGATATTTCACGCGTGAAAATGCAATTGACGCTTTAAAGGGTGTTTATGACTTGGAACGTTTGACCGGTCGAATCGCCTTTGGTAATGTTAATGCACGTGAATTATTGCAATTATCGCGCTCTCTTCAAGCTGTACCTGTAATCTTAGATGCTTTGAATCAATCAGATAGCGAAGTTCTTGAAGATTTTGCCAAAAAGATTGATCCATTAAAGGGCGTCGCAGAAATGATTTCTACAACGCTGGTAAAAGATCCACCACTTTTAACTACGGAAGGTGGATTGATCAGAGAAGGCGTAGATAACCAACTTGATCGCTATAGGGATGCCATGAATAACGGTAAAAAGTGGTTAGCTCAAATGGAAGCTGACGAGCGCCAAAAGACTGGCATCGAAAACTTAAAAGTCGGTTACAACAAGGTCTTTGGTTACTATATTCAAGTTTCTAATGGTAATAAGAGCAAGGTGCCACTAGACCGCTATACACGTAAGCAAACCCTAACTAATGCTGAACGTTATATCACTCCAGAATTGAAGGAACACGAAAATCTAATTTTGGAAGCACAAACTCGTTCAACCGATTTGGAATATGACTTGTTTGTTAAGTTACGTGAAGAAGTTAAGAAGTACATTCCAGCTTTGCAAAAATTGGGTAGTCAATTAGCTGCGCTAGATGTTTATTGCGGTTTTGCGACAGTAGCTGAACAAAATAATTATTGTCGACCACATTTCCACACAGATAACCAAGATATAGATGTAGTCAATGGTCGTCATCCAGTAGTAGAGAAGGTAATGACAGCAGGTTCTTACATCCCTAATGATGTCAAAATGGATTCAGCTACCAACATTTTCTTAATTACTGGTCCTAACATGTCCGGTAAAAGTACTTACATGCGTCAGATGGCTTTGATTGCAATTATGGCTCAAATAGGTTCCTTTGTTCCAGCTGATAGCGCTGATTTGCCAGTTTTTGATCAAATCTTTACCAGAATTGGTGCAGCCGATGACTTAATTTCAGGCCAAAGTACGTTTATGGTTGAAATGAGTGAAGCTAACGATGCTTTGCAATATGCAACTAAACGTAGTCTTGTTTTGTTTGATGAAATTGGTCGTGGTACTGCCACTTATGATGGTATGGCTTTAGCCGGCGCAATTGTTAAGTACTTGCACGACAAAGTAGGCGCCAAAGCATTATTTGCGACCCACTATCACGAATTGACTGCTCTTGATGAGACACTAGATCATTTGAAGAACATTCACGTTGGTGCGACTGAAGAAAATGGCAAGCTGATCTTTTTACACAAGATTTTGCCGGGACCAGCTGATCAAAGTTACGGTATCCACGTTGCTCAACTTGCCGGGTTGCCACGTGCTGTTTTGCGTGAAGCAACCAAATTGTTGAAGCGACTTGAAGCACAGGGTAGTGAACTTGCTCCAGTTAGTCAACAATTGGATTTATTCGCAGAGCCTGTGGATAATTCAGATGAAGAAGAACAAGTGCAAAATGACAAGCCAGCAATGACTGATGCCGAGCAAGACGTACTTGATGATATTTCTAATCTTTACTTAGCTGATAAGACGCCTTTGCAAATTATGCAAATGGTTGCTGATTGGCAAAAAGATCTGAAGGATGATAATTAGTTATGCCCAAAATTCATGAATTATCTGAAACTTTAACTAATCAAATCGCAGCTGGTGAAGTTATTGAACGTCCAGCTAGCGTAGTTAAAGAATTGGTTGAAAACTCTCTTGATGCTGGAGCTACGAGAATCAGAGTAGATTTTGTGGATGCAGGATTAAAACAAATTGTAGTGCAAGATAACGGGATGGGAATTGATCGTGACCAAGTTGATCTTGCTTTTACAAGACATGCAACCAGTAAGATTAGCAATGAACATGATTTGTTTAAAGTTTCTACCTTAGGCTTTAGAGGTGAAGCCTTAGCTTCAATTTCTGCAGTTAGTCATGTAGAAATTTTGACGGCTACAGAAGGTGCAATTGGCATTAAAGCTACTTTTAGTGGCGGAAATAAAAAAGGCCAAGAAGATGCGGCAGCGAGAAAAGGTACGCAAATTACCGTAAAAGATCTATTTTTTAATACACCAGCAAGATTAAAATATTTGCGCAGTCCGCGAACAGAAATCATGAAGATTGTGGATATTATTAACCGCTTAGCTTTGGGATATCCACAGGTTTCTTTTACTCTGTCTAATACTGGTAAAGTTTTGCTTAGAACTACCGGCAACGGCAATCTGAAACAAACTGTTGCTAATGTTTATGGCCGTCATATCGCAGAAAAAATGGAACCAATTGAAGCAAAGGACAATGATTTTAAAGTTGCTGGCTTAATCTCTAAGCCAGAACTCACGCGATCAACGCGTAATTTTATCTCAATTTTGCTTAATGGCCGCTATATTAAAAACTTTCAGTTAAATACGGCGATTATGGATGGTTACGGCTCTAAGCTTGCAGCGCGTCACTACCCAATTGCGATTGTAACGATTCAAGTAGATCCTTTGTTAGTGGATGTCAATGTGCATCCTACTAAGCAAGAAGTACGTTTATCTAAGGAAAAAGAACTTAGCCGTTTGATCACAACTGCAATAAGTAATGCACTTGTGGAAAAAGTTGATCAAACTAGTGCGTTTGCTAACTTAGAAAATAAGCGTGAAACATTAGTAGATCAGCTCCAATTCAATTTGAATCAAGATGTTGTAAATACAGAACGTAAAGAAGTACCAGAAATTCATGATCAGGCGGAAAAACCAGAATTTACAACTGCTCAAAAAGAAGAGCAACCTAATCAATACGTTGATTTAAATGTTCCACGTGAAGATGATAAATATATCGTTACCAAAACTTGGGATCAAAATGTCACCTTGCAGCAAAAGCTAACTCCATTTGGTAAATCGACTGCGAATGAAGAAGTAATTTCTAGCGGTGATGAAGTTTTAGCAAACAATTTGCCACGTTTAGCATATGTCGGTCAGACTGATACTTATATCATTGCAGAAAATGATGGAGACCTATTTTTAATTGATCAAGTAGCTGCTAGAAGAAGATTGCAGTTTGAAAAAATTTATCAGATACTTTCCTCTAAAAAAATTGTGCAACAAGGCTTGCTTACGCCAATTGTTTTAGAATTTGGCAACCTTGATTTTATTCAAATTAAAGATAAGCTTGAACAAATAAAGCAGATCGGTATTTATTTGGAAGATTTTGGTCAAAATAGTTTTATCGTTCGTTCATATCCAACTTGGATTCATGAAAATATTGAAGAGACGATTCGCCAAATTTTGGATAGCTATTTGAACTTAGATAAAGGTCAAACTGAAAATCTATTTAAACGTGTAGCTGAGATGGAATCTCATTCGATTAAAGGCAAAATTAAATTGTCTGATGCAGAAGCAAGAGAAATTATTAGTGACTTGCGTAAAACTTCTGATCCATATCACGATGCATCAGGAAGAATCGTCTTGGTTCGCATGAGTCAAAATGAATTAAAAAAGATGTTCAAAAGGGATGATTAATAAATGTACGAATACTTTGAAGGAATAATTTCTGTTATTACGCCAAGTTACATAGTTGTAGATGTAAATGGAGTAGGTTACAAGGTATATAGTCCAACGCCATTTGCTTATACTCAAGGACAAAAAGCCAAGGTTTATATTGAACAAGTTGTGCGCGATACTGGCATTACTTTATATGGTTTTCAAAGTGAAGACGATAAGGGATTGTTTCTTAAATTGCTTAGTGTAAGCGGCATTGGTCCTAAGAGTGCTATGGCAATTATGGCAGCAGAAGACAGTAATTCTTTAGCTGAAGCCATTGAACAAGGTGAAGTAAAATACTTAACTCGTTTTCCTGGCGTAGGTAAAAAGACTGCTTCACAGATTGTGCTTGATTTGAAAGGCAAGCTTGGAGATTATGTTGCTCGACTTGACCGTCCAGATAATAGTGAAGAAATTTCTCCAGCCTTAAATGATGCATTGCTTGCTTTAATTGCTTTAGGCTACACTCAAAAAGAAGTAGATCGCATTACTCCAAAATTAATTGAAGTTGATGCAGATACAGCAGATCAATATATTAAAAAAGGTTTAGCATTGCTGCTTAAGAAGTAGTTCTTGTTATAATAGTAAAGATGTAAAAAGCAATAGATTTTTTAATAAGGAAGTGAAACTGGTGGCAGAAAACGATGATGCAGTAACTTCAGGACATATTGAAAACCCTGAAGAAGAAGCAATGGAATTATCTTTAAGACCGCAAACTTTAGACCAGTATTTGGGTCAAAAGCGGGTAAAAAAGGAAATGTCCATTTATATTAAAGCCGCAAAACAACGTGATGAAGCACTAGATCATGTTTTGCTATATGGACCACCGGGTTTAGGTAAGACGACATTAGCTTTTGTTATTGCAAATGAATTAGGGGTTCATTTAAAGAGTACTAGTGGTCCAGCAATTGAAAAAGCTGGTGATTTGGTAGCACTTTTGTCTGATCTTGATCCAGGCGATGTTCTGTTTATTGATGAAATTCACCGTCTTGCTAAACCGGTTGAAGAAGTTCTTTATTCTGCAATGGAGGACTACTATATTGATATCGTAATTGGTGAAGGACAAACTACACACGCAGTGCACGTGCCACTTCCACCATTTACTTTAATTGGTGCAACTACGCTCGCCGGGCAATTGTCAGCACCTTTACGTGATCGTTTTGGAATCGTAGAACATATGCAGTATTATACTGTCGATGAACTGGAACAAATTGTTCAACGTTCAAGCGACGTTTTCCATACTTCGATTGCGCCAGAAGCTGCGCATGAATTAGCACGTAGATCTCGTGGAACGCCGCGTGTAGCTAACCGTTTATTGAAGCGTGTGCGTGATTTTGCCGAAGTAAAAGGCGAAAAGACAATCTCACTTGCAACTACAGAAAGTGCATTAAAGCAATTGCAGGTTGACGATGAAGGGTTAGACCAAACTGACCGTAAATTGTTAAGAACCATGATCGAAGGCTATAAGGGCGGTCCTGTCGGTATTAGAACTTTGGCCGCAAATATTGGTGAAGATATAGAAACTATTGAGTCATTATATGAGCCGTATTTGCTTCAACATGGTTTTATTTTATTAACGCCACGTGGTCGAATGGTCACAGATAAAGCATATTTACAGCTTGGTTTACCTATTCCAGGTGATAAATAGCAAGTTTTTCTGTATAATAGATAGTATTATATTGCAAAATTTAATAGTTTTTATGAGGTGAAAGATTTGAATACTTTATTTTTAGCAAATGCCGGCGGTGCTGCAGGCAACAACTGGATGATGATTATCTTATTCATTATCTTGATTGGTTTTACTTACTTTGGTATGATTCGTCCACAAAAGAAGCAACAACAACAAAGATTGCAAATGATGGACAAGTTGAAGAAGGGTGACAACGTCATTTTAGTTGACGGTTTGCACGCTAAGATTGACAAGATCAACGATGACAAGACTGTTGTAGTTGATGCCGATGGTATTTACTTAACTTTTGAAAGAATGGCTATTCGTCGTGTTCTTCCAGCTACTAAGGTAGAAGAAGCTCCAGCAGATACTACTGAAACTACAGAAACTAAACCAGCTGATGAAACTAAGTCTACTGAAGACACTAAGGCTGAAGATGTTAAGGATTCTTCAACTGAAGAAACTAAAGAAGACAAATAATTAATAAACTAAAGCGCAAATTATGCGCTTTTTGTTTTGCCTTAAATTTGGTTGTTGTAAAATAGATGTGAATGAAATAACAAGTTAAAGAAAAGGATTTAGTTATGAAAAATATTCCAGTTATAATGATTATTTTTGGTGGTAGTGGTGACTTAGCTCACCGTAAGCTATATCCATCTCTATTTAATTTATATGAACAAGGCTTAATCCATGACAATTTTGCAGTCATCGGTACAGCACGTCGTCCATGGTCACATGAATATTTACGCGAACAAGTTTCAGATGCAATTCATGAAACTCATGATCAAGTTGATGAAAACGAAGTAAAAGACTTTGCGGGTCACTTTTACTACCAATCTCATGATGTTACTAATGTTGAACACTATGTAACTTTGAAGAAATTGGCTCAAGAACTTGATGATCGTTACTCAGCTCGTGGCAATCGTCTATTTTACATGGCAATGGCACCAAGATTCTTCGGTACAATTGCTACTCACATCAATGACCAACATTTAACTGGCAGTGGCTTTAACCGTATCGTAGTTGAAAAGCCATTTGGTCATGATTTAGCTTCAGCTGAAAAATTGAATAAAGAAATTACGGCATCATTTGATGAAAAAGATATTTTCAGAATCGACCACTATTTGGGCAAGGAAATGATTCAAAATATCATGCCAATGCGCTTTACTAATCCTTTAATTAAGAATATTTGGTCAGGCGACTATATTAAAAATATTCAAATTACTTTGGCAGAGCGTTTGGGTGTAGAAGCACGTGGTGGTTACTACGATACTTCTGGTGCTTTGCGTGACATGGTTCAAAACCATATTTTCCAAATCATTACTTTGCTTGCTATGCCAGAGCCTGAAAACTTATCATCAGATAGCGTCCACAAGGCAAAGCAAGACTTGCTTAAGAGTTTAGTAATTCCGACACCTGAAGAAGTTAAGAAGAATTTTGTAAGAGGACAATATTTGGGTAGCGACACTACTTTTGCTTACAAGAAAGAACCTAATGTTGATCCTAACTCAAATACTGAAACTTTCGTTGCAGGTAAAGTTAAGTTTACTGATGGTCCAATTGCTGGTGTGCCAATTTACTTTAGAACTGGTAAGGAATTTAAAGAAAAGAAGACTAGAATTGATATTGTCTTAAAGCATATCAATAACCCATATGGTCAAGCTCACTCAAACAACATTACCATTGAAGTTGACCCTGAAAGCAAGATCTACATTACTATTAATGGTAAAAAGATTGATGAACCAGGAATTCGCCGTGAAGACTTAACTTATGCCTTTTCAAAAGAAGAAATGGCTAAGGTACCAGACGGTTATGAACGTTTATTGCACGATGTCTTTGTTAACGATTCAACCAACTTTACTCACTGGAGCGAATTGAAGCGTTACTGGGAATTTATCGATGCAATTGAAAATGCATGGCAAACAGAAAATGACAATGGCAATCCTGAAATTGCTCAATACTTGCCATACAGAATGGGACCAAAGGAATCTAACGATATCTTTGAATCCCCAACTGAACATTGGATTTATGAATAAAGAAAATTTATTGCCGCAAAATGACATCCATCGCCGGATTATTCATCTGGATATGGATGCTTTTTACGCTTCAGTAGAAATTAGAAGACATCCCGAATATAAAGATAAGGCACTAATTGTAGGAATGGATCCGCGTCAAAATAATGGACACGGGGTAGTGGCGACTTGTAATTATGTAGCACGTAAATATGGAGTTCATTCAGCTATGGCAAGTATTCAAGCAGTCCGTTTGATTCCTAAAGAAAAGCTGGTTTTTGTACCGCCTGATTTTAAAGTTTATAGAAGTACATCTGCGCAGATTCACTCTTTTATGCATGAGATTACAGATCGAGTAGAATCGGTCGCCTTAGATGAAGCGTATCTTGATGTAACGAATAATAAAGTTGGTCTAGATTCAGCTGTACAGATAGCTTTGAATTTGCAAAAAAGAATTCGTAAAGAGTTGGGATTGAACTCTTCTTTTGGCGTTTCATATAACAAATTTTTAGCTAAAATGGGTTCAGAATATGCTAAGCCTTTTGGTAGAACTGTAATTTTGCCAAGTGAGGCTAAACGATTTTTAGGGATGCAAAAAATTGAAAAGTTCCCGGGAATTGGGCCAAAAACGCAAGAGCAGCTGCACGAAATGGGTGTTTATACAGGTGCAGATTTACAACAAGTTGATGTGTTAGAGTTAATCAAAAAGTTTAAAAAGATGGGCTATATTTTAGCCCAGCATGCTCGAGGCATCGATTTAAATCCAGTTGTGACTGATTCAGAAGTTAACCGCAAATCAATTGGAATAGAGCGTACCTATGAACCGGCAATTTTTACCGAAGATGAAGCTCTTAGCAAGATTCGCTCTTACTGTGCTTATTTGGAAAAAGAATTAAAAAAGCGGAATTTTCGTGCATCCACGATAGTGCTAAAAATTCGCAATAATGATTTCAATACAGTCACTAAAAGAAGAAAATTAACTAAACCATCTGATGACAAGTTTGATTTTTATGAAATAGCTAGAGAATTATTTGAAAGCACTCATGGCTTTTTAGAAGATGGGATTCGTCTTTTAGGAGTAACTGCAACAGACTTTAAAAAAGAAAATTATCAAGCAATTAACTTGTTTGAAGTGGGACCTAAAAAGTAGACATTTTAAAACATAGGATTAATAGAGGCTTGATTCCGATATTCTTTCGGAGTTAAGCCTTTTAATCTGCTCTTTATCCTTTCTTCGTTATAGTATTTGATATATTCCTCTATAGCTTGAGC
>NZ_CABUIW010000010.1 GCF_902491705.1 uncultured Lactobacillus sp.
ATATGTTTAGTATACTCTTTTTTCTATGAATAAAATATTTGACTTCCTATAAGAAGCTCCTGTTAAGACTGCTGTAAAGAATATTCGTGCCTTTGAAGATGGCGACAAGGTATTCTTGCAAAATGCTTACAACTTTGCTGGTGCAGGTGACCAAGTTGCTTTCGATGTCTTCCGCTTTAATGATGATGGTTTGATCGCAGAACACTGGGACAACATCGCTGATAAGGCGGCTCCAAATCCATCTGGTAGAACTCAAATTGATGGTACTACTGAAATTAAGGATCTTGATAAGACTGAAGCTAACCGTAAGGTAGTGGAAGGTTTCTTATACGATGTCTTAGAAGGTAATAATCCTCAAAAGACTCCAGATTACTTTGACGGTGACAACTACATTCAACACAACACTGGTATTGCTGATGGTTTATCCGGCTTAAGTGCTGCTCTTGAAGAAATGGGTAAGCAAGGTATTCAAATGGTTTATACCAAGGTTTACCAAGTTCTTGCACAAGGTAACTTTGTTCTTGCAATGAGTGAGGGTACTTTTGCCGACAAGCCAACTGCTTACTACGACTTGTTCCGTATTGAAGACGGTAAGATCGCAGAACACTGGGACATTATGGCAACTATTCCTGACAAGTCTACTTGGAAGAACGAAAACGGCAAGTTCTAAAAATTAATTAATCTAAAAAGCCCTACTAAGATAAATTAGAGGGCTTTTAGTGTTTGGTATAAAAGAAAGATAGGTAAGAAAAATGATTGAGAAACATCCTGGTTTACAATGGCTAGCTGATATGGATCAAAGTGAAGTGATGAAGGAAGACTTCGACGCAGAAAAAGGCGGTAAATATACAGTTAAAGGTATTGATCCTAATGATGATAATTGGCTAAAAAAAGCTAGTAAAAAAGTTAATGCTGCTAAAGGTGATGATTATGTTCAATTAGATTCAGGGCTTTTAACAGTAAATCAAATTAATTGGATGTTGCGCAACAGCATTGGTGAAATGACTTTTTGTGATGATAATCATCAATTGAAGTGGTATAACCGCAACCCAGATCCCAATTATAAGATGCTATCTAAGAGACGCCCTAATCAATTGGGACATACTATGAATGATGTTCATCCTCATGTTGGCAATGTGATTAGATATGCCAAGCAAGTATGGTATGGATTGCGTAATAAATTTAGAGGTCATGATGAAATCTGGACTCCGGTTGCTAAATATCATGGTGCACCAATTCAACATTATCAGTGTTACAAGCGTGTAGAAGATGATGAAGGAAATTTCCGTGGTATTTTGGAGTACTCAGTCGATTTAAAACCTATCGTTGACTACTATCTTAAAACAAATGGTTTGAAGGCTGTAAAAGATCCAAATCCACAAAGGCCAGATCATGTTGCAAGTCCTGGCGATTTGAAGCTAGATGAAAAAGAAGAAAATATGACTGATGCTACTACAGGCGCTAGTCAACATTAGAATATCTATTTGTATGAATTATAAATCCTGCTAATTCAGGTCTATGGACCAAGATTAGCAGGCTTTTTTTCTATACTGCGGCATGCGTCATGATAACGTGCGGAGTTGATTCGAAAATAAATGGTTTTCCATGACTGACAAAGCCGAATTTTTGATAATATCCTTCAACTTGCTTTTGAGCTTCAATTTCAATTGTCTTATTTGGAAAGTATTGGTTAATAGCAGCCATTATTTGCTTTATTAACTGGCGACCCAAGCCTTTCCCGCGAGCTTGTTTACTGGTGACGACTCTACCAAAAGAAACTTTAGCACCGTCTTCGATTAAATAGATTCGAGCATAAGCTAGGACATTATTGTTTTCATCCATATCAAATACGTGAATTGCTTTAGGATCTTTGTCATCAACTTCTTGATAAATTCGATTTTGCTCTACGACAAAGGTAGCAGTGCGCAAATACAGTATTTTGTATAGTTCAGTGGTAGTTAATTCATCAAACTTCTTAGTCTTCCATGTCATTCTTAGTCCCTCCAAAAATCAATTGATTGATCTCCATAATGTCATTAAAGTATTTTTCTTTTTGACTAGCTGACAAGTGATCCAATAGATTGTTTACTTGTTTATTTGAGTTTTCGTTAACTTCATTAAAAACTTGGGTTCCATGATCTGTTAATTGAATCTGAACAGAACGTTTATCTTCTGGGGATGGTCTTTTAGTAACAATATCTTTTTTAACTAGGTTGTTGATAATTCGACTAGTGTAGCTTTTATCCATCTGCAGATTATTTGCGATAGCCATAGGAGTGGCATACTTGTTTAATCCAATTTCAATTAATATGCGGCCTTCAGGCCAAGTTAAGTTCATATTGAAAATATTTTTGTTCAATATACCTAAAGCTTGGGTGTAGTGGCGATTGAATTCTCTGATTTGGAATATTTGCTCTTTAGATAGCATGTTGGTGTCTCTTTTTCTAGATGAATTAAAAATATAATAATTCATTTAGTGGACTTTGTCCACTAAATGGCAAAAATATTTTTAGTAAAAACATCAAAAAAGGCTTCAACTTTTTTAGTTGAAGTCTTTTTTTGTTAATTCTCTTTATTCTTCTGTCTTTCAAGAATATCGCCAATAACGTCAGCCAGACTAATCTGCTTCATTCGCATATAAGCAAATTCTTGAATTTCATCATAAAAATGATCAAGAGATGCTTGAATATTACCACCAACAACACATTTGGGATTTGTCTTCGGATCAATGTGAAGAAGAGTATGATCCATGTTGATTGCTTGGTACACATCATATAAACTAATGTCTTTTGGATCTTTCTTCAAAGTAGGGGCAGCTTTACCTTTTTTAGTTTCAATAATGCCAGCATTACGCAAATCAGACATTAACTGACGTACAATACTAGGATTTGATTCAATACTTGCGGCAATTGCTTTGCTTGAAAGATCGCCATCTTTATAAATATCTAAATAGCTGAGTAAGTGGATGGCGTCACTTAATTTGTAAGAATATTTCATATGGCTATTGTAACTTGTTATTTTCTAACGAGCAAGGATTTCCTTAATTGCATCTTCAATAGGTGTTAAATGACCTAATACTTTTTCTAGATCATCGCTATTTTCATCAAGTGCACCAGTATCAATTGGTGATTGGAATGAAGAGAAGAGTGCAGCAGTTGCATGATCTGAACCAGCAGATTCAAGGTAAGAAGTGTATTCATCGCTTGAAACTTGCTTGATTTCAAAGTCGTTTCCAGTTGCCTTTTGAAGAGCATGACCTAAGTCTTCGTAAGTGCGAGCCTTTCCAGCGAATTCGTAAACTTCCTTAGGATTTTCACTTGCTACAACTTTAGCAGCAGCTTCTGCATATTCACGTTCAAGTGCCCAGCCAGCGTGGTTGTTAGCCCAGTAAAGAGCAGGACGGTTAGCAGCACCACTTTGCAAAAAGCCAATTTCGTTTTCAAGGTACCAGTTGTCACGCAAGAATGAATGATCAATGCCAGCATCTTTAATAGCATTTTCAGTAAGTTTGTGGTCTTCAGCCAATGGTGTTGTTGAATTTTGTGCGTCTGGGAAACTTGTGTAAGCTACAAACTTAACGCCATTATTTTTCATAGCGTCTACAACATTTTGATGTTCCTCAGCACGACTGATCTTACCGCCAGGTTGTGAAGAGATGAAGAGTACACGATCAATACCCTTTAAGGCATCATTCATTGAATCTAAATCTTCATAGTCACCATGGCGAACTTCATTGTTAGGGAAAAGTTTTTCTGCTTTTTCTTGATTACGTGCGACAACTACCACATTGTCAGCACCAACTAATTCGTTTAATTTCTTTACAGCAGCTTGACCAAAGTTACCAGTTGCAGCAGTAATTGCATATTTTGTTGTCATGAATAAAAACTCCCTTTCAAAAACATGTATTTTTAAAACTTACATGAATTATAATAGCACATGTTTATTTATTGTCAACACGTATTTGGAATTATTTTTGAAAATCGAGGCTCTTTTTGAAAATTGGTTGCTGACGCAAATCGTAAATTGATCCGTTAATTGGAGTAATAGCGAAGGGACGCAAGATACTGCGACGTTCAGAATGATTAGCAGAAATTTGCTTCATTTCTGGTCTTGTGGCAAAAATTTCATCCAAGTATTTTTGATCAACTTCCTCAGCAATTCCGTCTAAAGTAAAGCCGACACTTGATAAAGTTTCTTCACCTTTTAAGCCAGTAATTGAAATACGTGGATGGTTCTTAAGCCGATTATAGAAGGCTTTTTGATAAGTGGTGGCAAAAATTAATTTGTCATTATCTTTGATTTCAATATCAGCTACATTAGTGTGAGGATCACCATTTTGATCTACTGTGCCAAAAATTACTGATTGAAATGAATCTACTATTAATGATAAAAATTCATCATTAGTTATTGAGTTATCTAACATTGGAATTGATTTACGCATAATTATCGCCTTTCTTTTAACATCAAAATATTCAACTATAGGTTATCATGTTAATTTATTATTGACAAGAATACAGGTAGAAATATATACTATATATGTTAAAAATAAATTGACATGATGGAGCGAAAAATGTATCAAGTAATAGAGCGACATTTATTGAAGAAGCACATTAAAAATTTAAAGACCGCAAGTTTGTTTAAAACCTACGGCAAGATTATTAATGAATTACAAACTGATCCATTAAAGAGAACTCATCACTTTGAAATCCTAGAAAAACGTAGTCCCAAGCCTAATCTTTATTCAAAAAGAATAAGTCAAAATAATCGAATTGTGTATTCAGTCGATCAAGTAAAGAATGTAGTAACTGTTTTTAGTGCATGGGGACATTATGCTAGTGGCAATCAGTCTTTAATTCACCACAAATTATGAAAGAGAGAAGAGGGATAGTATGGATCAAGAAAAACGTAGAGTTTACTTAATAAAGAAGCTTTTGGCAGAAAAGCCAGAATATCGAGAGATTAAAATTCCTAAGCATGAAAAGATGCAGAAGATGCTACTCCGTGCTTTGTTTAACGTACGTGAGCCTAAAAAGATGGATTTTAAATTCAAGCTTATTCAAGATCAATATTTGCGGATTGAGAATTTTAATAAGGGCGTTGTTAAATGTGATTCATTTAAACCTGGAATTTCAATTTGGCAAGGCGATATTACTCGTTTAGGCGTAGATGCAATTGTTAATGCAGCTAATAGTGGTATGACGGGATGTTATCAACCAAATCACGCATGTATTGATAATGCAATCCATACTTATGCCGGAATTGAATTACGCAATAAGTGTGATGAATTAATGCAAAAACAAGGTCATTTAGAAGAAACTGGTAAAGCAAAAATCACACCAGCCTACAACTTGCCTAGTAAGTATGTAATTCATACTGTAGGTCCAATTGTGCAGGATCAAGTTACAGATCTTGAAAAAGAGCAACTGAGAGATAGCTATTTAAACTGCCTAAAAATTGCGGATGAAAATAAAGTCAGAAGTATCGCATTTCCATGTATTTCAACTGGCGTTTTCAGTTTTCCAAATGAATTAGCAGCTGAGATCGCAGTTAAGACTGTGCAAGAATTTTTACAAAAGAAGAGTAACGTACAAAAGGTGATATTCAATGTTTTTAAAGAAAAAGATCGAAGAATTTACGAATCCTTACTTAAGACAAATTGATGAATTAAAGAATAAAATTGAAGAAGCAGATTATGTTGTAGTTGGTGCTGGTTCAGGATTATCTACATCAGCTGGCATGACTTATGACGGAGCAAGATTTGATAAATACTTCTTCGATTTTAAAGAAAAATTTGGCATCCAAGATATGTACACTGGTGGATTTTACGATTTTCCAACTCCAGAAGCATACTGGGCTTTTTGGAGTAGAAATATTTGGATTAATCGTTATATGGCAGCACCTAAGAATACGTACGAGGATTTATTATCACTAGTTAAAGATAAAGATTACTTTGTCATTACCACTAATGTCGACCATCAATTTCAATTAGCTGGCTTTGATAAACAGCGCTTATTTTATACTCAAGGTGACTATGGTTTATTCCAAAAGAAGGATGATCAAGACCACACTTTTGATAATTATGCTTTAGTAAGAGCAATGATTGAGTCACAAGGGTTTAAAATTAACGACGATAATAGCTTATCTTTCAAAAAGGAAGATATAAAAACAGAAATCACACCAGAATTAGCTGAGAAGGCTAAGGATTATGTCCTTAATCTGCGAATTGATGATGATTTTGTAGAAGATCAAGGCTGGCATCGTGCAGCTAGTCGATTCAATACTTTTATTCAGAACTGCAAAGGTAAAAATGTGGTATTTTTAGAACTCGGGGTAGGGATGAATACTCCTGTGATTATTAAGTATCCATTTTGGAGTTGGACTTTGGCAAATTCTGAAGCAAGTTTTGCCACTATTGATGCTAAGAGAGTGATCTATCCTAAAGAAATAGCTGATCGCACTGTCGCAATTAAGGGCGATATTGATTTAGTTCTAAAAAGTCTTGATTATTAATTAAAAAGATTCTTTGATACAATTAGTATATTTCAACAAGGGGATGATACTAGTTGTGCGAAGAATAAGTAATGCAATATATGCAGTTGTTTGGAGTGCTATTATTGGCATGATTACAGCCGGCTATTTAAACTTAATTAACTGGATTATTCAAATGATCTGGGGACAATATATGGCTGCTCCATCTAAGAATCTTTGGTATCCATTTATTATTTGTATTCCGTTCGGCTTTTTAATTGGCTTCTTAAATAATCGTCTAGGTTCGTATCCTTTAACCATTAAGGAAGTATTATTTTCAGTAAAAAAGAATGGCAAGGTCAATTATCATGATTGGTGGAAAACTGCCGTTTTAGGACTGTCCTCATTAGGCGCTGGCGGCAGTATTGGTCCTGAAGCTTCAACCACTGTTATTGTGAGTGGGATGATCAATTGGCTAGGCGATCGATTGCGCTGGGCTAGACAATTTAATAAGAATATTTGGCTTGCTAGAATGCCAGACCAAGAACTAGAAGATAGTCAGCGATTTGGATCACTGTTTAAAAATAAAAAGCTAGAAAAATTGATTATTTCGCTACTGGTAATAATTGGTATCATGGGTGCCGCAGTTATTTTTAAGTTATTCCCAGAAAATGGCGTATTTGGCATCCATAATCGTGCAATTCACTGGTCCTGGATAAGTTTAGTTAATGTAGTGCCAGCGTTAGTTGTAGGACTGATTTTTGGCTATTTCTTTGTTCATTTAGAAAATTGGTTCTCAACTTTAATCAATGTTCGAATCCCTAAAATCTGGCAAGGTGGTATTTTTGGCATCATCTTAGCCTTAAGTTCATTATTTAGTATCGATATGCTTTTTTCAGGAGAATTTAGAATTGTTCCTTTTAGTGATAAGATGCTTCAATTCTCCGTTCTATATTTGTTAATTATTGGTGTAGGTAAAGCGATCATTACTAATTTGGGCTTCGTGATGGGCTGGCGCGGAGGAACGATTTTCCCAGCAATCTTTTGCAGTGTTGCAGTTGGCGGTGCCCTTGCTCAAATGCTTCCAGGTGATCCCCGAATTGCCATTTCAATTGTGTTAACTACTAGTTTGATGGTGATTCTAAAAAACGCACCACTAGTAATAATTTTGCTGTCATTGTTAATTTCAATTCAATTAGCGCCAATAGTGATTGCTGTGTCACTAGTGATGGCTTTAGTTCAAAAAAGAATAGTTAAACAAAAAAGCTAGAAGATGATTCTTCTAGCTTTTTTCATTATTTAGTTAACTTATGTACCTTATGAGCGATGACCATTTCCTTGTTACGATCCTCATAAATAGCATCTTTGACATAGTTCCAAGGTGCCATTAAGCGGTCCTTACTATTTTTACGGAAAAGGAAATCTGCATGGTGATTGTCTAGGTGTCGCAAATATCTCTTAGCATTTTGAATATGAGTATGATGCTTTAATGCGAGTCTAGGCTCGAAGTCGATAATTTTATGATCAGCATTGAAAACTGGTGTAACTCTGTGGTGCCAGTTCTTGATGTCGGAAATGTGTTGGCTGACCTTTTTACCAGCTTCTACAATATTCTTCTTAGTGGCCAAACTATTCTGATCTCTTAACTCTGCATGTGGATCTAGATAATAGTTTCCTAAACCATCTTGCCGATAAAGTCTTAATTTCTTGAACGATTTGTTCTTTTTATCCATTTTAACTTCGATAACATCACCATTAACGTGATTCATTAAATACATGTGATGTTTTTTAGTATAATTAACTTTTCTCATGATCAGAATTTCACCCCTATTCAACCTAAAAATTATAAACATATTTTTAGTGGATGTATAGCAGAATAACACAAATTTTTGATTAAATCATCTCAAAACGTTTTCTAACTCTTTACTAAACTCACTTTTTTGTAAAGTAGTTGTTAAATAATAGACAGTAGCTTGCTTATCGTGAACGGTAAAAGCTATTCTGACAGATCCAGTATTGCCTAAATTAAGCCGCATTTCATAGCAGGGAAGATCATTGATTTTTCTTCTGGTAGCTAACTTCACCTTACTCATGCCAGTTTGAGTTTCTTTTTCAATAGCAGAGCCGATTTTATTTTGAGCTAATTTTTTAGTTTGAGGATGTTTTTTAAAAAAGGCCTTGCAACCATTTTTATCAAAATTAAGGTCAATCAACAACACCACTTCTTTCTATATTATAATTTTACTTTTTTTATAAAAGAACTTACAAGATTTTATCTAAGAGTAGTTTTTTTACTGTTTAATAAGGAAAGAAAGCGTAATATTATAAAAACGGCGTTTAATTATTATGAAAACGGTGTTACTGTGAAGCTGGACGTTATATAAAGATAATTATGTTTCTATAATTTGTTGTATAAAAAACATGCTTAGCTAGTTAAATAGCTAAGCATGATGTCCCATAATATATCCGTTCGCAGTACTGCGAACGGTTTTATTTTAGAAAAAATTTTCCAAAAAGAAAAGGGTATTTTGGCATTTTTTTGGAAAAGTAATTGAAAGGACATAATTATGCGTTTGATTCCTGTTAAACAGGCAACGACTATACTTAAGAAAATGTGCAGTCCGAAAAGCACGTATCAAGAAATAAAGTTATTAACGGCTAAGAAAGATCGCTCAATTACAGTTAAAAATGATGGTAAAAGTCTGACTTTAATTGAAGATGGTTATTTGCATTTAAATAAGAGCTATTCACTAGATGATCCCGCTGAGTGCCGGCATGCATTACTTGCTGCTTTTAAAAAAGAATTTCCACGTAGTAATCGGGCCTATTTAATGCAGTGAAAAATGGCAAATAGTATAATTTTAGATATAGATGAGCAAAGTTAAAAAAGGAGGCCTTTCTTTGAAATACGCAGAAAAATCACCAGCATTGTGGGATGCAATTCACAAAGAAGAAAAACGACAACAAGATACGATTGAATTAATCGCTTCAGAAAATATTGTTTCTGATGCAGTTAGAGAAGCCCAAGGTTCAGTTTTGACCAATAAATACGCTGAAGGCTACCCTGGTCGACGTTATTACGGCGGCTGTCAATATATCGATGAAGTAGAACAACTAGCAATTGATTATGCTAAGAAGCTATTTAATGCAAAATTTGCTAACGTTCAACCTCACTCTGGTTCTCAAGCTAACATGGCTGTTTACCAAGCACTTTTAAAACCAGGTGACGTAATTTTAGGAATGGGCATGGATGCCGGTGGTCACCTTACTCACGGTGCTAAAGTTAACTTCAGTGGTAAAGAATATAAATCTTATTCATATGGCTTAAACATTGAAACAGAAGAACTTGATTTTGATCAAATTCGCAAGATTGCACTAGAAGTTAAGCCTAAGTTGATCGTAGCGGGTGCTTCTGCATACAGCCGTATTATTGACTGGCAAAAGTTCCGTGAGATTGCCGACGAAGTTGGCGCATATTTAATGGTAGATATGGCTCATATTGCTGGATTAGTTGCTACAGGACAACATCCAAGTCCAATTCCAGTTGCCGATGTTGTAACAACTACTACACATAAGACTTTACGTGGTCCTCGTGGAGGAATGATCTTATCTAATAATCTTGAAATTGGTAAAAAGATCAACTCCGCATTGTTCCCAGGTATTCAAGGTGGACCACTTGAACACGTTATTGCTGGTAAAGCGCAAGCTTTATACGAAGATTTGCAACCACAATTTACTGATTACATTAAGCAAGTGATTAAGAATGCTAAGGCAATGGCTGAAGTCTTTAATGAATCAGAAAATATTCGCGTTGTATCTGGCGGCACTGATAATCACTTGATGATTATTGATATTACAGATACTGGTTTAACTGGAAAAGATGCACAAAAGTTGCTTGATTCTGTAAATATCACTACTAATAAGGAATCTATCCCAGGCGATAAGCGTAGCCCATTCATCACTAGCGGTTTAAGAATAGGTACACCAGCTGTTACTAGCCGTGGTTTTGATGAAGATGATGCTAAGAAGACTGCTTCATTAATTATTGAGATTTTATCTAATCCAGAAGATGAAAAAACGATTGAACATGTAAAAGAAGAAGTTCACGCTTTAACGCAAAAACATCCTATTGACTAAAAAATAGACTAGCCCCGGTTTTCGACCGGGGCTCTTTTTGTTATAATTTAAAGCTAAAACAAGAGGGTAAGAATAGGATAAGTGATTATTTGGAAAAAATAAAACGACATAAAATAGGGCTGTTTTCAGCCATTATGCTGGCACTTAATTCACTGATTGGTTCAGGCTGGTTATTTGGTTCAGGTTCGGCTGCCAAAATAGCTGGTCCAGCTGCCATTCTTTCGTGGATTTTAGGTGCCGTAATTATCATTGCAATTGCGTTAACGTATGTAGAACTTGGTTCGATGTTTCCTGAAAGTGGAGGAATGAGTCGATACGCACAATATAGCCACGGGCCACTCTTAGGTTTTATTGCAGCGTGGGCTAATTGGATTTCTTTGGTCACGCTGGTACCTATGGAAGCTGTGGCTGCCGTGCAATATATGAGTTCATGGCCATGGTCGTGGGCTAATTGGACTAAGAACTTTATCAAGCATGGCGACATTACTTTTGAAGGAATTGGTGTTGTATTTATTTTTATGCTCATTTTTACCATGATCAACTTCTGGTCGGTAAAAATTATGACGCACTTCACTAATTTGATTTCAATTTTTAAGATTTTGCTACCAACGTTAACGATTATTGTCTTAATCTGTAGCGGCTTCCATGCACAAAACTTCGGTTCAAATATTCATGAATTTATGCCATATGGTACACGGTCAATTTTTGAAGCGACCTCAGTTTCAGGAATCATTATGTCTTATGATGCCTTTCAAACTGTGATTAACATGGGTGGCGAATTGAAGAATCCACGTAAAAATATTGTGCGTGGGGTACTGATTTCAATGCTGATTACGGCTGCAATCTATATCATGCTTCAAGTTACCTTTATTGGTGCAGTGGAACCAAGCATGCTTGCTAAAGTGGGCTGGCATGGAATTGACTTTACTTCACCATTTGCGGATTTGGCAATTATTTTAGGAATCAATTGGCTAGTAATTTTGCTTTACCTTGATGCGTTTGTCTCGCCATTTGGTACAGGTGTCGCATTTGTAGCTACTGCTTCAAGAGCACTTGCTGCGATGACTCATACGCGCCATTTGCCAAAATGGTTAGGACGACTTAATCAAAAGTACTTAATTCCTCGTTATGCGATGGTCTTGGACCTGATTTTAGCTGCGATTTTGGTTAGTTTATTTAGAAACTGGAACTTGCTTGCAACAGTAATTACTGCCGCTACGTTAATTGCTTATTTAACCGGTCCAGTTACTGTAATGACTTTGAGAAAAATTGCTCCAAATCTTGATCGTCCATTTAAGCCACGCTACATGCCATGGCTTGCACCAATTGCTTTTGTTTTAACCAGTCTGGCAATCTATTGGTCAATGTGGCCAACGACTATTCAGGTTATTTTAGTAATTGCTTTGGGCTTACCAGTTTATATTTATTATGAAATTCGCTACCAACATTCAAACTTAAAGGCTCAATTAAAGCATTGCTGGTGGATGATTGTTTATTTGATCTTTATGTCGATTATGTCATACATTGGCAGTAGCGGTTTTGGCGGACAAGATTTTATTAAATATCCATTTGATTTTGTGGTGATTATCATCGTTTCACTTGGCTTTTACTACTGGGGAATTCATTCAAGTTTAGAAAAGCTTGATCCTTATGCAGAAAATATCGCTAAAAACAAAAAATAATCAAAAATAAAAAGTTGTTGAGAAAATTTTCTCAGCAACTTTTTTATTTATTGGCTTCATTTAAATAGCGATTAAGCACCTTGAATACGCCACTGTCGTTGTTACTTGGAGCAATATATTTAGCTATTTTTTTAACGCTGTCTTGGCCATTTTCCATTGCGTAGCTAAAGCCGGCCAGTTTCAGCATTTCAATATCATTTTCACCATCACCAAAGGCAATCAATTCGCTTCTTGGCACATCAAGGTAAGCTAAGAATTCTTTTAAGCCAGTAGCTTTGTTAACGCCTTGAGGGATGATATCCATATAATTCCATCCACTAGTTGTGACATGAATTTTTTCAATACTACGGCTGTTAAAACCATATTCTAATTCATGTCTAACCTTGCTAGGGTAGTCGACAGTAATCTTAGTATATTGATCATTTTCTGGGATTTGAGCAAAATCATCGATTTCAATGCTGTTAGGGTAGAAGTAGTGGTGAGATCTTTTGAATTCTGCTGGCGTACTCTTTAAAAAGTATGAGTGTTTAGCGCCGCTGACTAAAAGCGTGTCAACTGAGCCGGGGTAGCGCAATTTCATGTAGTCGATCAAGTGCAAGATGCCTTTTTTAGAAAACGTGGTTGTACGAATAATCTTGCCATCGCGAACAAGAACAGCACCGTTATCTGCTACAAAGTCGACTGAGTCGATGAAGTCTTTGAAGTCATCATTAAGTCGTCCTGCAGGGCGGCCACTTGCAATAATGAAGTGTGCGCCGTGTTTGTGTAGACGATAGAGAATTTCGCCAAACATTTCATGATCGTATTCTTTTTGATCATTTTCAAAAGTACCGTCGACATCCACAGCGACGGCTTTAAAAGGAAGTTGTTTCATTTAATTACCTCTAAAAATTTTGATACCGTTAACAGTTTACCATTTCTTGCAAGTGCTTACATATATTCTTTATATTAATACTAAAAGAATATTAGAACTAGAGGTATAAATTATGACTCCATGGTGGAAAAAAGCTGTCGTTTATCAAGTTTATCCTAAGTCTTTTCAAGACAGTAACAACGATAGCGTAGGTGACTTAAAAGGAATTATCTCAAGATTAGATTACTTAGAAAAATTAGGCATTGATGCTATTTGGCTTTCTCCAGTTTATCAATCTCCTGGCGTAGATAATGGTTATGACATTTCAGACTACGAAGCAATTGATCCACAATACGGCACGATGGAAGATATGGATGAATTGATTAAAAAGGCTAAAGAGCACCATATTAAAATCGTGATGGATTTAGTAGTTAACCATACTTCTGATCAACATAAATGGTTTATTGAAGCTAAAAAAGGAAAAGACAATCCATATCGTGATTATTATATTTGGCGTGATCCAGTTGATGGACATGAACCTAATGATTTGAAATCAGCCTTTTCAGGTTCCGCTTGGAAATATGATGAAAAAAGCGGTCAATATTACTTACACTTTTTTGCCGATCAACAACCAGATTTAAATTGGAAGAATCCAGAATTACGTCACAAGATTTATGACATGATGAATTTCTGGCTAGACAAGGGTATCGGCGGTTTCCGTATGGACGTAATCGAATTGATTGGTAAAGATCCTGATAAAAAGATCCGTGAAAATGGTCCAATGCTTCACCCATACTTGCAAGAGATGAATAAGGCTACTTTTGGTAATCGCGACGTAATGACGGTTGGTGAAACCTGGAATGCGACACCTAAAATTGCGGAAGAATATTCAGATCCTAGTCGCCACGAGTTATCAATGGTCTTCCAATTTGAAAATCAAGCTTTAGACCAACAACTTGGTAAAGAAAAGTGGGATTTAAGACCACTTAACTTAGGCGAACTTAAAAAAGTTCTAGTTAAATGGCAAACAGAAATTGATTTTGATCATGCCTGGAACAGTTTATTCTGGGAAAACCATGATATTCCACGTGTCATTTCTCGCTGGGGCAATGATAAGGAATATAGAGTTCAATGTGCTAAGATGTTTGCGGTTGTTTTGCATATGATGCACGGCACACCATATATCTTTAATGGTGAAGAAATTGGAATGACTAATCGTCCTGTAAAAGATATCAGTGAAGTTGAAGATATCGAAAGTATCAATATGTATAATGAGCGCTTAGCTGAAGGATATGATAAGGATGAATTAATTCACGCAATCAACGTGAAGGGCCGCGACAATGCAAGAAGACCAATGCAGTGGAATGATGACAAGAACGCCGGCTTTTCTAGTGCTAAACCATGGCTCAAAGTAAATCCTAACTATAAGGATATTAATGTAGAAAAGGCATTGGCAGATCCTGATTCAATTTTTTACACTTATCAAAAATTGATTAAATTGCGTCATGAAAATCCAATCGTAGTCGATGGTGATTTTGAACTTGTACCTGATACTGGGGATGCAGTTTTAGCATATTACCGCGTCTTAGATGGTAAGAAGTGGTTAGTAGTAGCTAACTTATCAGGTGAAGAGCAGAAATTTAATTTAGATGATAAGATTAATCCACTAATCAGCAACTATGAAGAAAGAGATAATTTGAATAATATTACTCTTAAACCATATGAAGCATTCGCAGGTGAGGTAATAATAAGTAGTAATTAAAAAATTGCTTGAATTATTAACTTGAAGATGTTATTCTAGTCTACGTTAATCGATTAATCTATGATCTGTAATATGGTCATGGCAAAGGAGTAATAAATTATGAAACAAGGTATTCATCCAGATTATCAAGAAGTAGTTTTCATGGACTCAGCTACTGGTGCTAAGTTCTTAGCTGGTTCAACTTTGAAGCCACAAGAAACTATTGACTACGAAGGTAAGACTTACCCATTAGTACGTGTTGAAGTTTCATCAGATTCACACCCATTCTACACTGGCAAGCAAAAGTTTGCTCAAGCAGATGGTCGAATCGAAAAGTTCAACAAGAAGTACGGCTTGAAGAAGTAAGGCTTTATCTGGTGGAAGCAGTCCCATTGGGGCTGCTTTTTTTGTTATAGAATATTTGGCAGAATACTTGAAAGACAGTATAATGGTGTCTGTATAAAATTGTTTTTATGGGAGTAAAGATTCAATGAAAATGCAAATGGCGGAAATTGCCAAGGCTTTAAATACAACTTGTGAAGGTGACGATCAAACAGTTATTACTTCTGTTGCCTTTGACTCCAGAAAGATCACAAATGGTGGTTTGTTTGTACCACTTGAAGGTGAACGTGATGGACATGATTTTGTAGCTGGTGCTATTAGTAATGGTGCTTCTGCTACACTTTGGAAAAAGGGTCACCCTAATAAACCAGAAAATATTGCAGTAATCGAAGTAGACGATCCTCTTAGTGCAATGCAAGATTTAGCTCGCTACTACTTACGCAAGGTTAACCCAACTGTTGTTGGAATTACTGGTTCAAATGGTAAGACTACTACTAAAGATATGGTAGCAGCAGTTTTATCCAAGCGTTTTAACGTTCATAAGACACAAGCCAACTTTAATAATGAAATTGGTGTGCCAATGACCATTCTTGAAATGAAGCCAAATACTGAAATTTTGGTACTTGAAATGGGAATGGACAGACCAGGTCAATTGCATCACTTAAGTGAATTGACTCATCCTGATGTATGTGTAATTACAATGATCGGTGAAGCTCACATTGAATTCTTCGGTACACGTGACAAGATTGCAGATGCCAAGATGGAAATCACTGACTTCTTGCGTGAAGATGGTGAATTTATCTTTAACGGTGACGAACCATTATTGCAAGAACGTGCTAAGAAGCTTGATCAAGCTAAGGCTACTTTTGGCTTTAGAGAAGAAGATACAGTACATGCAACTGGTTTTAAGAGCTACATGCACCATGCTACCTTTACTATTAACGATTCAGAGCAAAAGTTCTCAATTCCAATGATTGGTAAGCACAACGTTTCAAACGCTATGGCTGCTATTAGTGTTGGTCGTCACTTTGGCGAAAGCGATGAAGAAATTGCTTCATCATTATCTAACTTCAAGCCAACTGCTAACAGAATGGAATGGGAAAAAGGCGACGCTGGTGAAGCAATTATGAGCGACGTTTATAATTCTAATCCAACTGCCGTTAGAGCCGTTGTTACTAGTTTTGGTCAAGTTGAAGTTAAAGATGGCGGTCGCCGAATTGCAGTATTGGGCGATATGCTTGAATTAGGTAAGAACTCTCCTGCACTTCATGCTGGTTTAAGTGATACATTAGATCCACAAATCATTAACGAAGTATATTTATACGGCCCAGAAATGAAGAACTTGTACGATGCTCTTCAAGATAAGTACGAGCCAGAACATTTGCATTATTATACACAAGAACAAATGGATCGTATGATTGACGATCTTAAGAATGATATTAAGTCGGACGATATTGTTGTGTTAAAGGGTTCGCACGGGATGCACCTTGAAAATGTCTTAGCCCGACTAAGATAGGAGAATAATTTTTTTGAAATTTTCAGAATTAGGATTAAACGATGCGCTTCTTAAGGCGATAAAACGCTCAGGTTTTGAAGAAGCAACTCCAATCCAGGAACAAACTATTCCACTTGCTTTGCAAGGCAAGGACGTAATTGGTCAAGCCCAAACTGGTACTGGTAAAACTGCTGCTTTTGGTTTACCAATTTTACAAACTATTGATAAAAAAGAAAAAGCAATCCAAGCAATCATCATCGAGCCAACACGTGAATTAGCTATTCAAACTCAAGAAGAACTATTCCGTTTAGGTCGCGATGAACATGCACATGTACAAGTGGTTTACGGCGGAGCTGATATTGGTCGCCAAATTCGTTCTTTGAAGCACCATGTGCCATCAATTTTGGTAGGTACTCCAGGACGTTTATTAGATCACTTAAAGCGTGGCACAATCGATTTAGACAAGGTCAAGACAGTTGTCTTAGATGAAGCAGATGAAATGCTTGATATGGGCTTTATTCAAGATATCGAAAGCATCTTGAAATATGCTAAGAATCGCAAGCAAACTTTGCTTTTCAGTGCTACCATGCCTAAGCCAATCTTGCGTATTGGCGAAAAATTCATGAACAATCCTGAAATTGTTCAAATTAAGGCTAAAGAATTAACTGCCGATTTAATCGATCAATACTTTGTACGTGCTAAGGAATCAGAAAAATTCGATATTATGTGTCGTTTGATTGACGTACAAGGTCCAGACTTAGCCTTAGTCTTTGGTAGAACTAAGCGTCGTGTAGATGAACTTACACGTGGTTTACAAGCTCGTGGCTATAATGCTGCAGGAATTCACGGTGACTTGTCACAAGCTCGCAGAATGGCAGTTTTGAAGCGATTCCGTGAAGGAAAGCTTGATATTTTAGTTGCTACTGATGTGGCTGCTCGTGGACTTGATATTTCAGGCGTAACTCACGTTTACAATTACGATATTCCACAAGACCCTGATTCTTATGTTCACCGTATTGGTAGAACTGGTCGTGCCGGTCAAAACGGAATTTCAGTAACTTTTGTAACGCCAAATGAAATTGGCTACATGAGAACTATTGAACAATTGACCAAAAAGAAGATGTCACCACTTCGTCCACCTACAGATGATCAAGCACTTCGTGGTCAATTGAAGCAAGCTAAAGCCGAAATTGAAGACTTGATGAATGGTGACTTAGGTAAGTACACTCAAGATGCTAGTGAATTACTTGATAATTACTCAGCTCTTGATTTAGTTGCCGCATTTTTGAAGAACCTTTCAAAGGATTCTACTGATATTAAGGTTAAAATCACACCAGAAAAGCCACTTCCATATAAGGGAGACGGCCGTCGTCATCGCGGAGGTCGCGGCAAGCGTCGTGATAATCGTGGACGTGGTAATGGCAATCACCGTCGCAACAACCATAATTATCGCCACAATGGTAATCGTGGCAAGCGCGGTCGCGGCAATGGACATGAATTTGTCATCAAGAATAAAAAAGATTAATTTTTATCCTAAAAAAGAAGTTGTAACTATTACAGCTTCTTTTTTGTATTATAATTATGTCATTGTGTGAGGTGAAAATAATGATTAAAGGTGTAGGAATCGACTCAATTGAAGTTGAGCGAGTTAAGAAAATTGTCGAAAAAGGCGATCTTTTTGCTAAAAAAGTACTGACTCCTAATGAATTTGCCCAATATCAAAAGATGAAGGGCAAGCGAAAAGTTGAATATCTTGGTGGTCGTTTTTCACTGAAAGAATCTTTTTCTAAAGCAATGGGAACAGGTCTTGGTAAATATGTCGGTTTTCAAGATGTAGAAACCTTGTGGGATGATTTAGGTCATCCCGTAATGACCTCAACCAAGTTTGACGGAAATATTTTTCCAAGTATCACACATGATAATCATGAAATTATTACATTTGTAGTTTTGGAGGAAAAGGAATAATGGTTCCAGGCTATCATCGCCCAGCAGTAGTAAAAGTAAATTTGGGTGCAATTAGAAGAAATCTTGAAAATGAAATGAAGCATCTTGAACCAGGTCAAAAGATGTTAGCAGTTGTTAAAGCTAACGGTTATGGTCATGGTGCAGTTGAGGTTGCTAGAGTAGCTGACGAAGTCGGTGCTGCTGGTTTCTGTGTTGCTATTTTGGATGAAGCTTTGCAATTGCGTCGCAATGACATTGTTAAGCCAATTTTGGTTTTGGGTGTTGTTTCTCCTGAATATGCACCAATTGCAGCCGCAAACGATGTTTCATTAACTGTTCCAAACTTGGAATGGCTTAAGGATGCTGAAAAGTATTTAGCAAAAGAAAACTTGCAACTCAAGATTCACTTAGGTATCGACTCAGGTATGGGTAGAATCGGCTTTAACGAAGACGATGAATTTATCGCTGCCAACAAGTTCTTAGAAAATAACGATAACTTCTTTGTGGAAGGCATGTTTGCTCACTTTGCTTCTGCTGATAGCAGCGACGAATCTTACTTTGAACATCAACTTAAGAAGTTCAACCATATGAAGAGCTTATTAACTGTAAAGCCAAAATGGATTCATGTATCTAATACTGCCGCAAGTATTTTCCATAAGAATATCAAGAGTGATTTGGTTAGATTCGGAATTGGAATTTATGGCTTGAACCCATCTTCTAATCCTAATTCAGCTGATTTGGAACCTGCTTTTAAGCTTGAACCTGCATTGTCATTTGAAAGTGAATTAACTCATGTTAAGACTATTCACAAGGGTGATGGTGTTGGTTATGGTTCAACATTTGTAGCAGATAAGGATACTATTATTGGTACTGTTCCAGTTGGCTACGCTGACGGCTGGATTAGAAAATTCCAAGGTTTCAAGGTTAAGGTTGGCGACAAGTATTGTCCAATTGTTGGCCGTGTCTGCATGGATCAATTCATGGTTGAATTGCCAGAAAAGATGCCAGTTGGTACTGAGGTAGTGCTTATTTCTAATAATCCTGATGATCCAAACAACATTAAGGCTGCTGCTGATTATGTTGATACTATTCACTATGAAGTAGCTTGCTTATTAAATGATCGTTTGCCACGTGTTTACTACGAAAAGTAATTTTGAACAAATAAAAAGAGCTTCTAGAATTAACTTCTAGAAGCTTTTGTTTTAGTCTTTTTCAGGTCGTTCAATAAATACGCCAGGATTTTCATCACTCATAATTGTCATACCAGCTTGCAAATCTTCGATTTCTGAAACAACGAAACCTTTCTTTTGCAACTTATCAACAATAGTTTTCATAGTGATTTCTGAAACACCAGCAGGTAAGGTGAATAAAGTTCTTCTTACGAAGTCACCTTGAAGTTCACCAGCTGCGGCATCAAGTGTCATTACACTAGACATATTGGTGTGTTTAGATACAATCTTAGACATTTTAATTAAGTTACCACGAGCGTTATCTGACAAAACAGTCAAAACGTATGAACCATTCTTGATGTCCCAAGCATCTGATAACATATCAAGCAATCTTGAGTGGGTAAGAATACCGTAGAAGTGGTTTTCTTCATCCAAAACAGCGATGTATGGCAAGTCCTTGATGTTGAAGAATACCCTAAAGAAAGGTGAGTTAACCTTGATTGTCTTAGTGGCATTCTTAAGCAAGTAAGTTACAGGTAGATTCATATCGCCGCCTTGTGACTTATGACGGTAAATGTGCATCTTGTAAATGTTGCCGCGGAAAATTGTGCCAGTGTCATCTACGATAGGCACACATCTGTAACCGGAGTCTTCTAAGATTTTTAGTGCTTCTGCTAGCGTGGCTTTTTCATTAACTGTTGTTAAATAATCTTTCTTAATAACCAAAGATTTAATAAGCATGAGTTCGCCTCCAAAGGGAAAAATGTTACAAGTAATTATAGCATAAATCAATATGTTAATTAAAGACCAACTAATTAATCAAATATATTTTAACAATAGTCAGGCAAATAAAAAAGCATCTTCTTAATTGGAGATGCTTTTTTTAGACTGAATTTTATGGAATTATTGATGAACCTTAACGCCAGTTTCCTTGAAGGCCTTGTCCATAACTTCCTTCAATTGCTTTGCAGAAGCTTCCATTAATTCTTGTTCGTGAGCAGTTAATGGTAATTCAATAACTTGTTCAAGACCCTTGCGGCCAACAACTGCAGGAGTACCAATGTGAAGGTCGTGTAAACCGTATTCACCATCCATAGGTACTGAAAGTGGAAGTACACGGTGTTCGTCGTTCAAGATAGCCTTAGCGATCATTGCTGAAGCAGTACCGATACCGTAGAAGGTAGCACCCTTCTTGTTGATGATGTCGTAAGCCATGTCAGCAACTTCCTTGTGGATGTCTTCAAGCTTAGATTCATCCATGCCGTGAGCCTTAACCCAGTCGCTAACCTTTACGCCACCAACATTGTTGTAGCTCCAAGCTGGGAATTCAGTATCACCGTGTTCACCAAGCATGTATGCGTTAACTGAACGTGGGTCAACCTTTTCCATCTTACCGATAACCTTTTGAAGACGACCAGTATCAAGTGAAGTACCTGAACCGATAACACGATCCTTAGGGAAGCCTGACATCTTCCAAGTTGCGTGAGTCAAGATGTCAACTGGGTTAGCAACTACTAAGAAGATACCTTCGAAACCTGATTCAACAACTGGTTCAACGATTGATGATAAAATCTTCAAGTTCTTGTTTACAAGGTCAAGACGAGTTTCACCTGGCTTTTGTGGAGCACCAGCAGTGATAACTACTAAGTCTGCGTCCTTGCAGTCTGGGTAGTCAGCTGCGTAGATGTTCTTTGGGTAAGTCCATGGAGTAGCATCTGCTAAGTCGATTGCGTCACCTTCAACGTGTTCCTTAGCAATATCAATAATACCCAATTCTTCAGCGATACCTTGTTGCACCATTGAGAATGCAAAGGTAGAACCTACGGCACCGTCACCAACTAAAATAACTTTACGAGGTTTTTCAACTCTTGCCATAACAATAAGTCTCCTTTTTATTAGTGATAATTTTAACAATGAAATTATACCATGATCATAAGCATTAATAAAATTATTATTTAACGATTGTGCTATGATATGTAGGATTATGTATAAGGGGTATTAATAATGAAAATAATTGCGGGTTTAGGTAATCCAGGTCAAAAATACGATAAAACAAAACACAACACAGGATTTATGGCAATGGACCATTATCTTGACGAAAAAGGTTTGTCACTTGATAAGGATAAATTTGAAGGACATTGGACTAAGCAAAAGATTAATGGTGAAGATGTAATTTTCCTTGAACCACAAACTTATATGAATGAATCTGGTCGTTCAGTTGCTCAAATTGCTAATTTCTTTAAGGTAGATCCTGAAGATGTTTTGATTATTCAAGATGATATGGATATGCCAATTGGCAAAATTAGAATTAGAGCCAATGGTAAATCCGGTGGTCATAATGGAATTAAGAGCATCATCCGTGATTTAGGTACTGAAAAATTCAATCGTTTAAAGATAGGTATTCGTCACCCTAAGAATACTACCGTTGTTTCATGGGTACTTACACCATTTAATGGGGAACAACAAAAGTTGATGGATGATGCATTTGATACAAGCGTAAAGATTATCGATGACTTTATTTCAGGGCGCGATAGTCAATATTTGATGAATAAATATAATTAAAATGCGTTTAACAGAAATACTTAAAAAAGATCAAGATTTAAATAATTTTATTGCAAAAACAAAACAAGTAAAGAACTCACTAATCACTGGCGCTAATGCCGGTGCTTTTAGTCTACTCTTAAAACAGATTATCTCTGAGTTAAATGCGCCTTTAGTACTGATCGAAGAAAACGAAAGTAAGGCACAAAATTTATATGGTGAATTAAATTCAATTTTGAAAAATGATACTGCACATTATTTTCCAGTAGATGCGACAATCGCTACTCAAACTGCGGTTAGTTCTCCAGATGAATTAAGTAGCCGAATTCAAGCACTCAACTTTTTATTGAGTGGTAAGCCGGGCATAGTAGTAACTACGCCTCAGGGATTGCAGTATAAGTTATCATCGCCAGATGATTTTGCAAAAGCACGACGTGAATTTGCACCCGAAAAAGAATACGAATTAACCGAATTGAATAATTGGCTAGTTGGAGCCGGCTATAAAAAAGAGGCCTTGGTAGCTCGTCCAGGTGAATTTGCCATTCGTGGGGATATCTTGGATATTTATCCACTAGATCGTGAAAATCCAGTTAGAATAGAATTCTTTGGCGATGAAATTGACACGATTAAGGAATTTGATCTAGCAAGTCAGCGCAGTCAAAAAGAGATCGACCAGGTAACAGTAGCTGCTGCTCAAGACCGTGTTTTTTCTAAAGATGCAATTTTAAATGCAGCAGAAAAAATTAAAAAGGATATGGCAGATGCACCTGCACCAACAAAGGCTGTTAAAGATCACTTCACAGCATCACTAGATAATCTTGAAGATGGTGGCTTGCCAAGTGGCTATGCCTTTTTAGTTGATTATCTAATTGAAAAGCCAAGTAGTTTACTTGAATACTTGCCTAAAAATGGAGAAATTTTATTAGATGATTTGCCACTAATTAAGCAATCTGTTGAAGATGTAGATAAGCAAAATGCTGCGTTTATTGATGATGAGCTAAAGACTGGTGCGATGTTACCACATCAAGAACTGCATTCCGATTTTGATGATGTTTTGTCTAAAGATAAGCACCATCGCATTTACTTCTCACTCTTCCAAAGAAGTATGGGACGTCTTCGTTTAGGTCAGATGCTTAATTGGCAAACGCGTGAGCCTGAACAATTCTTCAGTCAAATGCCATTGATCAAGTCAGAACTTGATTCTTATCAAAAGTCTGGTCAAACAGTTATTTTGCAAGCTGATAATGAAAAAAGAGCTAAGCAAATTGACCAAACAATGGTAGATTTTGGCTTGAATTTACCGATCGTTGGCGAAGATGAACTAGTAGAAGGCCGTACTCAAATCGTTGTTGGCGGATATGCGAGTGGATTTTCTTTGCCAACGGTTAATTTAGTTTACTTAACTGAGCGAGAATTATTCAATAAACGTCCGCAACGCAAGAAGCGGATTAAGACCTTGGAAAACGCCCAAAGACTGCGTAATTACACTGAACTTAAGCCAGGCGATTATGTTGTCCACGTTAATCACGGTATTGGCCGTTTTGAAGGAATTAAAACCCTGGAGAATAATGGCGTAAAGCGTGACTACATTACGATTACTTACCAGCATGGCGACCAACTTTTTGTTCCAGCAGATCAATTGAGCTTGGTGCAAAAATATGTTGGTTCAGAAGGTAAGACACCACATATCAACAAATTAGGTGGCAGCGAATGGGCTAAGACCAAGCGCAAAGTTCAATCTAAGGTTGAAGATATTGCGGATGATTTAATTGAGCTTTATGCAAAACATGAATCTGAAAAAGGCTTTGCTTTTTCACCAGATGATGATTTGCAAAGACAGTTCGATGATGCCTTTCCATACCCTGAAACACCTGACCAATTGCGGTCAATTAAGGAAATAAAGGAAGACATGGAAAAGCCTAAGCCAATGGATCGTTTGCTTGTCGGTGACGTAGGTTTTGGTAAAACTGAAGTTGCTTTGCGTGCTGCATTTAAGGCTATTCAAGATAACAAGCAGGTTGCCTTTTTAGTACCGACGACTATCTTGGCTCAGCAGCACTATGAAACGATTCAAGATCGCTTCAAAGATTTTCCAGTAAATACAGCAATGCTGTCACGTTTTCAAACTCCTGCAGAATCTAAAGAGATTATAGAGGGGCTTGAAGATGGCAAAATTGATTTAGTAGTTGGGACGCACCGTCTTTTATCTAAAGATGTTCACTTCAAGGACTTAGGCTTATTAATTGTTGACGAAGAGCAGCGTTTTGGCGTTAAGCACAAGGAAAAGTTAAAGCAGTTAAAAGCCAATATTGATGTTTTAACGCTTACTGCTACGCCAATTCCACGTACATTGCATATGTCGATGGTTGGAGTACGTGATTTGTCAGTTATGGAAACTCCACCACAGAACAGATACCCAATTCAAACTTATGTAATGGAACAAATTCCTAGCGTAATTAAGGATGCCTGTTTAAGAGAAATGCAACGTGGCGGCCAAGTCTTTTATTTACACAACCGAATTAGTGATATTGATGAAACGGTTGAAAAACTGCAGCAACTCATTCCAAATGCACGAATTGCTAGTGCACACGGCAGAATGAGTCAAAATCAACTGGAAGATATTTTGAATCGTGAATTTGATATCTTAGTAACAACCACGATTATTGAAACTGGGATTGATATGCCCAACGTTAACACGATGATCATCGAAGATGCTGATCACTATGGGTTAAGTCAGCTTTATCAGCTTCGTGGTCGAATTGGTCGTAGTGCTCGTCTTGCTTATGCATATTTCCTTTACCAGCCAAATAAGGTTTTGACAGAAGTTGGAGAAAAGCGGCTAGATGCAATTCGTGATTTTACAGAATTAGGATCAGGCTTCAAGATTGCCATGCGTGACTTATCAATTAGAGGTGCTGGCAACATGCTGGGCGCTGAACAGCACGGCTTCATTGATAGTGTTGGTTATGATCTGTACTCACAAATGTTGAGTGATGCGATTAAAGAGCGTAAAGGTAAAAAGGCAGTTAAGAAGTCGAATGCTGAAATTGATCTTAAGCTTGAATCTTACATTCCTGATTCATATATTGGCGACCAAGAAGAAAAGATCGAATTTTACAAGAAGATTAAAGCTGCCACAGATCAAGAAGAACTTGATAAAATTGAAGACGAATTAATTGATCGTTTCGGTGATTATCCTGCAGCAGTAGAAAATCTGTTAGCGAGTGCTGGACTAAAAGTAAATGCAGATTTAGCACAAGCTCTGACTGTAATCAAAGTTGGCGATAAAATTAAGGTTGAATTCAATAATGCGGCTTCACGTGAATTAGAAGGGCCAAATATTTTTAAGGCATTAGAGCACGTGAACATGAAGGCACGCATTAGCATGAATCAAGAAAAACGAATGGTAGTATTGCTTTTAATGCCTGATGAAATGAAGAATCGCGTTTTGTTTAATGAACTGACAACATTCTTGCAGGCAGCAAGCGATATAGTTCAAAGATAATGAGGAATAAAAATGAGAATTGATAAATTTTTAAAGGTTTCTAGATTAGTTAAAAGAAGAACAGTAGCTAAGGAAATGGCTGATCAAGGTAGAATTAAAGTTAACGGCCGTGTAGTTAAATCAAGCTATGACGTTAAAATTGATGACATTATTGAAATTGGCTACGGTGCTCGAGTAATTAAGGCTAAGGTTTTAAATATTCGTGAGACTACTAAGAAGGCAGAAGCAAGCGATCTATACGAATTAGTTGATTAATGACTTTTGTATAAATCGTTGCTATACTTAACTTAAATGCATTTATTGTAAGTATACGTAACAGGGGATTAAAAAAATGCAAGGTCCACGTATTTATAATTCGATGAGTCCGGAAGAGCAAAGGGCGCGTTTAAAACGTAAACAGGCTAAAAGAGAAAAAGAAGTGCATCGAGTTCGATTTAACAGAATAATTGCTGTTTTTGCGATTATTTTTGTTTTATTGGGTGTGCAAATTGCAATTAAGATTTCTCAAACTGGACGAATAAATAAACAAGTAGAGGCTGAAAAACAAACTTTAGCTAAAGTAAAAGCTCAAGACAATGAGTTATCGACAAAGAAGCAAGATCTTAAAGATCCAAATTATGTTGCAAAACTGATTCGTTCTAAATTCTATTACTCTAAATCTAATGAGAAGGTTTATAACGTTCACGAAAGAAACGATAATTAATGAAAAAATATCAAGCTGGCAATCGAGTGACAGGAGTCATTAATAATATTACTGACTTAGGAATTTTTGTTACTTTGCCAAATAGACATTCAGGATTAGTTCACCACAGTGATTTTGGCAATAACTGGCCAAGAGAAAGACGGAATTACAAGGTAGGACAAGAAGTCCGCGTAGTTGTTGTTCATATCCATAAAGGCAGATTTAATCTGTCAATTTCTCGGGTGAATGATCCGAAGTTAGTTGATCATGATAATCAATTTTCAGATGTGAAACCTGCTGAGTTTGATCAAGTTCTGAATAAGACGGCGAAAGATGCCAAAAAAGAAATTGATCAGTTGAAGCAAGTGTTAACTGAAAATTAGAAAATGGCCTGTAGTGGGCCATTTTTTGTTAGGTAAAATATGAAAATTACTGATTTTTTTAAAGACAATAATATTGATTTAGATAAAACGTTTTTAGTAGCGGCAAGTGCAGGACCAGATTCAATGGCCTTACTGGATATGCTTCGTAAGATGAATGTAAAAGTAATGGCGGCACACTTTGATCATCAACTGCGCGCTGATAGCAAAGACGAAACTGCGCTTTTAAAAAGATATTGCCAAAAGTATGATATCCCGCTGTTTACGGCGATGTGGACTGAAGAAAAGCCGGCTAAGGGAATTGAAGCGGCGGCGAGGAATGCACGATATGATTTTTTGACTAAAGTAGCTAAAAAAGAAAAAGCAGATTATTTATTAACGGCGCACCATGGTGATGATTTGCTGGAAAATATTTTGCTTAAATTTATTCGCTCAGGCAACCCCGAAGAAATGAATAGCCTGCAGGCAGTGGGAAAGATGTATGGTGTACCACTGCTTAGACCGCTTTTGGCTTATAGCAAGCGGGAGCTTTTAAATTATGATGAGCAAAACGGTATTGAATTTATAACTGATTCAACCAATAACGAAGATGAGACGATGCGCAATCGTCTGCGGCATCATGTGGTACCGCTACTGAAAAAAGAAAATCCTGATTTAATTGCCAATGCCTTGAATTATAGTCAAAAAATGACTAAGCTGGATGATTTTGTAAATCAAAAAGTAACAGAAATTGGGCAGCTAGAGCCATTTTTGCGGCGAGCATATCGAATTAAAAGTGAAAAATTAGCGAAATTATCAAAAGAAGAACAGATCATTTTTTGGCAGAAAAATATCTGGGATAAGTTCCATCGCCGTGTTAATCAAAATTTGGGCAATTTCACTGTGCTTGAATATCAAGGCTACTTTTATCTATTTAAAAATGGTCAGCTTAATGCAGATGTACAACCAATAAAATTAAATCTCCCGTTTAAGTTTCAAAACGAGGCGTTTGTTTTAACTGATAGACCAGAAAAGGATAAAGTAGAGATAGGCAATTTTTGGTTTAAAGAAAAAGCAGATTTTAAAGCCGGCTCGTTAATGCCTGGAGCTAAATTATTGCTTCAAGATGGCAAGAGAACGAAGGCTAAGAAGAAATTTGCGGAGCATGCCATTCCTTTGCCTTTGAGATCATTATGTTTAACTATTTATGCCAATGATGAGCCAATTTTTGTAGAGCAAACTTACCAAAATCAAAATTGGATTGAAAACGGTAACCAATATTTTCTGTATAAATATTAAAAGTCTTCAAAATAGTTGAAAATATTAGTGGTCGCAACATATTTTGTGATAGAATTTTAAACGTATAACTTAAAGACTTTGCGGAGGTTTTTTATGAAGAATAACCGGAATAGGCTACTTTCGAATGGCCTTTTCTATATAGTTGTGTTCCTTCTACTCCTATGGGGAATCAACTGGGCACTCGGCGGTTCTAACAATGGAAGCAGCAGCGAAAACATTAGCTACTCCCAATTTGTTAAGGATTTACGCCAAGGCAAAGTTAAAAACTTTAGTGTTCAACCTGCTAATGGTGTCTACACTGTTTCAGGTAGTTACAAGACTGCACAAACAACAAAGAATCAATCAAATAGTAGTTTTGATTTCTTTAGTAATAGTTCAAGTAGAAAAGTATCACGCTTCTCTACCACCATGTTACAAAACGATTCAACAGTTTCTAACGTGCAAAACTTGGCACAAAAGAGTAACGCTCGGATGACTACTCAAGGAGAATCACAATCAGGCAATTGGATCTCAACCATTGTCATGCTTGTGCCAACTGTTTTGTTTATTGTCATGCTTTGGATGATGATGAATCAAAGCGGTGCTGGTCGTGGTGGCAGCGGCGGAATTATGAACTTCGGCCGCTCACACGTTAAACCAGAGGATCCTTCTAAGAACAAGGTTCGTTTCTCTGACGTAGCCGGTGAAGAAGAAGAAAAGCAAGAATTAGTCGAAGTTGTTGAATTCTTAAAAGATCCATCAAAATACACTAAGTTAGGTGCAAGAATCCCATCTGGTGTTTTACTTGAGGGTCCTCCTGGTACTGGTAAAACTTTACTTGCTCGTGCCGTAGCTGGTGAAGCTAACGTACCATTTTATTCAATTTCAGGTTCAGACTTCGTTGAAATGTTTGTTGGTGTTGGTGCTAGTCGTGTACGTGACTTGTTCAACAATGCCAAGAAGAATGCTCCAAGTATCATCTTTATCGATGAAATTGATGCCATTGGTCGTCGTCGTGGTAATGGCACCGGCGGTGGCAACGATGAACGTGAACAGACTTTGAACCAATTGTTGGTTGAAATGGATGGTTTCGAAGGCGACGAAGGCGTAATCGTTATTGCCGCAACTAACCGTTCAGATGTTTTGGACCCAGCCTTACTTCGTCCTGGTCGTTTCGACCGTAAGGTATTAGTTGGTCGTCCTGACGTTCGTGGTCGTGAAGCTATTTTGAAGGTTCACGCTAAGAACAAGCCACTTGCTCCAGATGTTGACTTGAAGGAAGTAGCTCGTCAAACACCTGGCTTTGTAGGTGCTGATTTGGCTAACGTTTTAAACGAAGCTGCTTTGGTAGCCGCTCGTAGAAACGGTACTGAAATTACTGCTTCTGATATTGATGAAGCTGAAGACCGTGTAATTGCCGGACCTGCTAAGAAGGACCGTTTAATTGCAGAGCCTGAAAGACGTAGAGTGGCTTTCCACGAAGCTGGTCACTCAATCTGTGGTTTAGTTTTAAGTGATTCAAGAACTGTACGTAAGGTAACTATCGTGCCACGTGGCCGTGCCGGTGGTTACAACATCATGCTTCCAAAAGACGATCAATTCATTTTGACTAAGAAACAATTATTTGAACAAATTGTTGGTTTAATGGGTGGTCGTGCTGGTGAAGAAGCAACCATTGGTGATAAATCAACTGGTGCTTCAAACGACTTTGAACAAGCAACTCAAATTGCTCACAGCATGGTTGTTAACTATGGTATGACTGATGAATTAGGTATGGTTGAACTTGAAAAAGAAGGCGAAACCAATCCTTACGGCTTTAAGCCATACAGTGAAGCAACTTCTGCTAAGATTGATGAAGCTGTTAAGAAGATCTTGGATGAAGCTCATGCTAAGGCCTTAGAAATCGTAAAAGAAAACAAAGAAAAGCATAGAATTATTGCGGAAGCTTTGCTTAAATACGAAACTTTGGACGAAAAGCAAATCATGTCTTTGTATAAGACTGGTAAGATGCCTGAAAAGGACGAAAGCGAATATCCAAGTGAATCAAAGGCTTCAACTTATGAAGAAGCTAAAGCCGCTGCAGAAAAGCGTGAAGTAGAAAAGGCAGAAAAGAAAGATTCAGATCAGGTACTAGCTGATCAAGAAAAGACTGCTTTGGAAACTCCTTCAGAAAAGAATCATGAAGTTGAAGAGCACAATGCTGAAAATCCTGAAAAGGATGAAACTACTAATGATTCATCTGCAGACGATGAGCACAAAGATAATTAAATAAAAGTAGGGCCTGAATAAGGCTCTATTTTTTTAGAAAAGAAAGAAGGACAAAAATGAGTGATTATTTAATTAAAGCAATCGATAAAACAAAGAATTTGCGTTTGCTTACAATCACCGCTAAAGACGTAGTAGCTGAAGCACAAAAGCGTCACGACTTGTGGTCAGCTTCAGCAGCAGTACTTGGACGTACCTTGGTAGGTTCACTTCTTCTTGCTGGTGCTGAATTAACAGATAAAGAAGAATTAACTGTTAGATTAATGGGTAATGGTCCAGTTGGCCCAACAGTTGTAACTGCAACAGCTAATTTGAAGGTTAAAGGATATGTACGAAATCCACATATTGCTTTGCCACCTAAGAAGAATGGTCATATTGATGTGAAAAAGGCTGTGGGTCAAGGGATGCTTGAAGTTACTAAGGATCTTGGCTTAAAGACTCCTTATACTGGTCAAGTGCCAATTGTATCTGGTGAAATTGCTGAAGACTTTGCATATTACCTTACTAAGTCTGAACAAATCCCATCAGCTGTTGGTTTATCAGTTTTCGTAAATCCAAATAATACAATCGGCGAAGCTGGTGGATTCATGCTTCAAGCTTTACCTGGCGCAAGTGATGAACTTATTACTAAGACAATTAAGCGCATTGAAGCTTTGCCTGCACTTTCTTCATCATTCTTAGATGGAATGACACCAGAAGATTTAGCTCGCAAGATCTTGGGTACTGATTGCAAGATCTTAGAAAAAGAAGATGTCGCATTTAGCTGTGACTGTTCAAAAGAAAAGTATGCTGGAATTCTTGAAACATTGAAGAATTCACAATTAAAGGCCATGATTGATGAAGATCACGGCGCAGAACTTACTTGCAACTTCTGTGGTAACAAATATCACTACAGTGAAGATGAATTAAAAGATATCTTAGCTAAGAAAAAAGACGACAAAGACTATTAATTTAAATTAAAAAGTCCTAAGGTTTTATCCTGCGGGGCTTTTTTGATATTATAATAGGGTTATTTGAAAGGATGATTTGGTGGATAACAGCTGGAAAATTCGCGATATCACCATTCCAAACCGAGTTGTTGTTGCGCCGATGGCGGGAGTTTCAAACTCAGCATTCCGCGTTGTATGTAAGGAATTCGGAGCTGGGCTGGTTGTCTGCGAGATGATCTCGGATCACGGGATTATTTATAGAAATAAGAAAACTTTGAGCATGATGGATGTTGACCCAAGAGAACATCCAATGAGTATTCAAATTTTCGGAGGGACCGAAGATACTCTGCTTCAGGCTGCTCAATATGTTGATCAACATACGGATGCCGATATTATTGATATTAATATGGGCTGCCCTGTACCTAAGGTTACTAAGACTGATGCAGGATCCAAATGGTTACTTGATTCAAACAAGATTTATCAAATGGTTCATGCAGTAGTACAGAATGTCCAAAAGCCAGTTTCTGTTAAAATGAGAACTGGTTGGGATAAAAAGCATGTTTTTGCTGTAGAAAATGCATTGGCTGCTCAAGAAGCAGGTGCCAGCATGCTTGCAATGCACGGTAGAACTCGAAAACAAATGTATCAAGGCGAAGCTGATTGGGAAGTTTTGCATGATGTTGCCCAAGTTTTGGATATTCCATTTGTAGCTAACGGTGACATTAGAACTCCTGAGCTTGCTAAAAAAGCTTTGGATGAAATTGGCTGTACTGCAGTGATGGTTGGCCGTGCCGCATTAGGTAATCCTTGGATTTTGAAGGATATGGTACATTATTTAGAGACTGGTGAAACCTTACCGCCACAAACTGTGCGTGAAAAGGTAGAAACTGCTAAGCACCAATTAAATGCTTTAGTTAAAATTCACGGTGAAAAGCGTGCAGTTCCTGAATTTCGTCAACAAGCTGCATACTATTTAAAGGGAATTCCCCGTTCGGCCCGTACTCGTGCTAAAATAAATGAGGTCTGGACGCGTCAAGAAGTGTATGACTTGCTTGATAACTTTGTAGATGAATACGAAAAAAGAGAAAAAGCACGTGAAGCACGACGCGCGACAATGAACAAATAAATGGAGGAAAGATAAATTGGCAAAGAATGAAATGAACGACCAATTAAGAGTTCGTCGCCAAAAGATGGACGAAATGCGCGAAAATGGAATTGAACCATTTGGCCAAAGAAAATTTGATCGTCAAGATTTAGCACGTACTTTGGAAGAAAAGTATGGCAAAGAAGATAAAGATGAATTAAACAATGACATGCCTAAGACCAAGATTGCTGGTCGTATGCTTGCTAAACGTGGCAAGGGTAAGGTAGGTTTTGCTGATCTTTACGACCGTACTGGTAAGATCCAAATTTACGTACGTAAAGACATCGTTGGTGAAGACAACTACAAGATCTTCAAGAAATCAGATATTGGTGACTTCTTAGGTATCGAAGGCGAAGTTATGAAGACTGATACTGGTGAACTTACCATTAGAGCTCTTCACGTAACATTCTTGTCAAAGGCTCTTCGTCCTTTGCCAGACAAGTACCACGGTTTGAAGGATGTTGAAGCAATTTACCGTCAACGTTACCTTGATTTGATTACTAACCGTGACAGCTACATGCGTTTTGTTCACCGTACTCAAATTATTCAAGCTATTCGTGATTACTTAAATGGCTTAGACTTTATGGAAGTTGAAACTCCAGTACTTCACAACATTCCTGGTGGTGCTGAAGCTCGTCCATTTATTACTCACCACAACGCTTTGGACATTAACCTTTACATGAGAATTGCTTTGGAACTTCCACTTAAGCGTTTGATTGTTGGTGACATGGAACGTGTTTACGAAATCGGCCGTGTATTCAGAAACGAAGGTTTGGACACTCACCACAACCCAGAATTTACTGAACTTGAAACCTATGCAGCATACTGGGACTTCCACGATGTTATGGATGAAGCAGAAGGTATTATCCGTGCTGCAGCTAAGGTTGTTACTGACGATGGCAAGATTACTTACCAAGGTACTGATATTGACTTAGGCAAGCCATTCCGTCGTGTTCACATGGTTGACCTTATCAAGGAAAAGACTGGCGTTGACTTCTGGAAGCCAATGACTCTTGAAGAAGCAACTAAGATTGCTGAAGACCATGACATCCACGTTGAAAAGTTCTGGAAAGTTGGCCACATTATTAACGCCTTCTTTGAAAAATACTGTGAAGAAACTATTGTTGACCCAACATTTGTTTACGGCCACCCAGTAGAAATCTCACCACTTGCAAAGAAGAACGCTGACGATCCAAGATTTACTGATCGTTTCGAAATTTACATCATGGGTGAAGAATACGGTAACGCATTCTCAGAATTGAACGACCCAGATGACCAACGTGCACGTTTTGAAGCTCAAATGGAAGAACGTGAAGCTGGTAACGACGAAGCTGATATGATCGATGAAGATTACCTTCGTGCTATGGAATACGGTATGCCACCTACAGGTGGTTTGGGTATCGGTATTGACCGTTTGGTAATGCTTTTGACTGATGCTCCAGCTATCCGTGACGTACTTCTCTTCCCAACTATGCGTCCTGAAGCAGTTCCTTCAATTGAAGCTGAAGTTAAGGCCGATATGGAAAAGAAGAACAAGAAGAACTAAATTTAGTCTTTAATATATAAAAATAACCAAGCATTTTGCTTGGTTATTTTTTGTGCCTGCGTAGTTTTTTAGGGTGTAAAATAACATTGGTTTCATGTTGGGAGGAATGAAAATATGAAATTAAAAAAGAAGGTTACCTTTCTATCTTTAATATTGCTCTTTTTTAGTGCAATAGTTGTAGGGATGACTACTAATCAAAAAGTTGCGGCAGATGATGAAAGTTCTGCACAGTTGATAAATGAATTTTTTGATAATCGGGGAATATTGAAAAACGGTGCCAAAGCAGAGATCTTAGATGAATCACAAGTTGGACACTGGTGTGAACATCAATTTCTTATTTATGATAAAGATTATCATGATTTTGACCATATGCCTTATGGGACTTATACAATTGGAAATGAAATATATGCAACGGATTGGAAAAAGCCAAGCGATCAAAATTTAAAGGTCACATTTTATTCAACTTTGTATAATCCTAAGACCATGGCAGAAATTCAAGCAAATACTCAAGGTTCTGTGAATATACCAGCGGGTAAAGATAGTGGATATGCTTTTTGGGTAATTAAGGTTAGATGTGATAAAGATGAAATTAAGGTCTTATCTCAAAAAGATTATGATAAAGCACCATCTTCACCATATTCAGTTAAGCAAGTTAAGAATATTTTCTTCAAGAAATTAACTCTGGAATCTAATGGGAAAGCTATAAAGAAATCAAGCTTCATTGGTAATAAACCTAGATTTAGTTTTAGCAATGTTTCTTTAATTAAGGATGAAGTTACTTGGATGTACAGGAAGAACTTTCAACGGTCAATGATTTCATACAAGGGGAAACTACCTGTTCACGATTATGATTTTAAAGCTCATGTACGCGTTAATAATTTTAAACCAAGTAAAAGAAATAGAACTTACGATTTGGTAGATAGAGACGGCGATACTATTGCTGAAATTCATGTGCCTAAGAATTCTAGAAATGGTAGTGGCACTATCAAATTAGACTTGAATTTAACCTTTGATGATTACTTTTTTAAAGCAAAGTTATAATAAATAAGATCTCATATCTGTGTTTTAATGCATGGATATGAGATTTTTTTATTAAAAAGTATTGCAATGTAAAAACAATTTGCTATAATAATATTTGTTATGCGGAAGTAGTTCAGTGGTAGAACATCACCTTGCCATGGTGGGGGTCGCGGGTTCGAATCCCGTCTTCCGCTCTAGGATGAAAAGCTCACGGAAGTGAGCTTTTTTTGTACCTAAAATTCTTTTGTACTTTTTTGAATAAAAAGTATTGCAATGAAAAATTAGTTTGCTATAATAATATTTGTTATGCGGAAGTAGTTCAGTGGTAGAACATCACCTTGCCATGGTGGGGGTCGCGGGTTCGAATCCCGTCTTCCGCTCTAGGATGAAAAGCTCACGGAAGTGAGCTTTTTTTGTACCTAAAATTCTTTTGTACTTTTTTGAATAAAAAGTATTGCAATGAAAAATTAGTTTGCTATAATAATATTTGTTATGCGGAAGTAGTTCAGTGGTAGAACATCACCTTGCCATGGTGGGGGTCGCGGGTTCGAATCCCGTCTTCCGCTCCAAGATAGAAGGCTCACCGAATGGTGAGCCTTTTTTTGCGGGAAATAGCTCAGTTTGGTAGAGCGCTACGTTCGGGACGTAGAGGTCGCGCGTTCAAATCGCGTTTTCCCGATAATCATAAGCTGTCACAATAGACAGCTTTTTTCTTTTTGTTATAATACACTCTAAAACTATAGGGGACATAAAGATGACAGCTACTACGAAAGAAAATTATGAATTATTAGTAAAACAAGCTAAAGCACTAATTGATGGCGAAGAAGATTGGATTGCTAATACGGCCAATTTATCTGCGCTTTTATTTAATTCACTTGAAAATGTGAATTTTGCTGGAGTTTATCGCTTTGAAAATGGAGAGTTGATTTTAGGCCCATTTCAAGGGATGCCAGCTTGTGTGCATATTCAAATGGGCAAGGGCGTCTGCGGAACAGCTGCACAAGAAAAAAGGACACAAATCGTGCCTAACGTGCATGAATTTGCTGGCCATATTGCATGCGATAGTGCTTCAAATTCAGAAATTGTTGTCCCTATTTTTAAAGACAAGAAACTTTGGGGCGTTTTTGATTTTGATTCTACTAAACTAAATAATTTTGATGAAACAGATAAAAAATATTTGACTGAAATTGCTACTGCAATTTTTGATTAAATGGATGATTATGGTCATAATAATGACGGGACAAGTTAAATTATTTTACTTACTAACGAAATAAAAGTAAAATACCATAACGTATTTTAAAGGGTGGTGTTTGTATGGAAAACTCATATAGTAAAAGCGCTAATCAAGTGTTGGAAATTGCGCGTGAACAAGCACAAAATTTCCATCATCGCTTGATTGGAACAGAACATGTCTTATTGGCTTTAGTAATTGAAACAGACGGTGAAGCAGGAAAGATCCTTCGCTCATGGGGCCTTACTCCTACTGCTGTGCGTGAAGAAATTGAGCGTTACACAGGCTACGGCTCAGCTGCTAAAGCTAGTTATATGGAAATGTCTCCTAGATTGAGCTTGGCACTAGATTATGCTAAAAGACAAGCAGATCAAGGTGGATACAAAGAAATCCAAACTAACCATATTTTGCTAGGAATAACTGCTAGTGAACAAGTTTTATCAGCAATGATCTTAAAGAACTTAAATGTTGATATTGGTCGCTTGCGTCAAGATGCAATTGATAGCTTGGAACAAGATCAAGACTTTGGCGACTCAGCTAACTGGTTAGGTAATAATAATTCATCTGCATCAGCAGCCCCAGCACAAAAGAAACGTAAGGCTAGCACAACTCCTACTTTGGACAAGGTAGCAATTAACTTGAATCAACGCTCACGTGAAGGCGCAATTGATCCAGTTATTGGTCGTTCTAAAGAAATTAAACGTGTAATTCAAATTCTTTCTCGCCGTACTAAGAACAACCCAGTCTTAGTTGGTGAACCTGGTGTTGGTAAAACTGCTGTAGCAGAAGCTATTGCTACAGAAATTGTTAAGAAAAAGGTACCAGAAGACTTACTCGATAAGCGTGTAATGGCACTTAACATGGGTAATTTAGTTGCCGGTACTAAATACCGTGGTGAATTCGAAGATCGAATGAAGAAGATCTTGGATGAAATCGCTAAAGACGGCAAAGTTATTTTGTTCGTAGATGAAATGCACACTTTGATTGGTGCTGGTGGTGCTGAAGGCGCAATTGATGCATCTAACATTTTAAAGCCTTCACTTGCTCGCGGCGATATTCAAATGATCGGTGCAACTACATTTGACGAATATCAAAAATACATTGAAAAAGATCAAGCTTTGGCTCGTCGTTTCCAACAAGTTCGTCTTAATGAACCATCAAGAAAAGAAGCTTTGGCAATTTTACAAGGCTTGAAGCCAAAATATGAAAAGTTCCACCACGTAACTATTTCTGAAGCAAGTCTTGAAGACGCAGTTGATTTATCAAGCCGCTACATTTCTGACAGATTTTTACCAGATAAGGCAATCGACTTGGTCGATGAAGCTAGTGCTGCAGTAAAGATCCGCAATAATGTTGGCTCTGACGATAAGTTGGTCAAAATCAATGATGAAATCAAGAAATTGATTGACCAAAAGAATGAAGCTGCCGCAAGTCAAAACTTTGTTAAGGCTGCTCAGTTGCAAGATAAGCAAAATGCTTTGCAAGCCAAGCGTGAAAAGCTAGTTGAAACTTTGCACACTAAAATAAGCGCAAATGCAATTGTTGAACCAGAAGATATTGCTAAGGTGGTTTCAGATTGGACCGGAGTTCCAGTTACTCAAATGAAGCGTAATGAAACTCGTCAACTTGCTAACCTTGAAAGTGTCCTTCATAAACGTGTTATCGGTCAAGACAAGGCTGTTTCTGCAGTAGCTCGTGCTATTCGTAGAAGCAGAAGTGGAATCAAGGATGAACGTCGTCCAATCGGTTCATTCTTATTCTTAGGCCCAACAGGTGTTGGTAAGACTGAATTAGCTAAGTCTGTTGCAGCTGCAATGTTTGGTTCAGAAGACAACATGATTCGACTCGATATGTCTGAATACATGGATCAAATTGCTTCAAGCAAGTTGATTGGTTCAGCTCCTGGTTATGTAGGCTATGAAGAAGGCGGCCAACTTTCAGAACAAGTTCGTCGTCATCCATATTCAGTAGTACTTCTTGATGAAGTAGAAAAGGCCCATCCAGATGTGTTCAATTTGCTTTTGCAAGTACTTGATGAAGGTTTCTTAACTGATTCTAAGGGTAGAAAAGTCGACTTTAGAAACACCATTATTATCATGACTTCTAACTTAGGTTCACGCTCATTGTTTGATGCCAATGCAGTCGGCTTTAATGCAGATAACGTAGACCAAGCTAAGGAAAGACAAAGCAAGGTTGAACAAGCAATTAAGCAATTCTTCCGTCCAGAATTTTTGAACAGAATTGATGAGACAATTGTCTTTGACGAATTAAACAAGAAGCAATTGCGTAGCATTGTTACTTTGCTTACTCATAAGTTGGTTGAACGTTTGCAAAAGAAAGGTATTACGCTTAAGCTTTCTCGCGCTGCTTTGGATAAGATCGTTCAAGATGGTTATGATCCAGAAAATGGAGCTCGTCCATTAAGAAGAGCAATCCAAAATGATATTGAAGATAAAGTGGCAGAAATGCTGATAACTGGCGAAGTTCAAAAGGGCGATACTTTGAAGATTGGTAGTCAACATGGTAAATTAAAATTTGAAGTTGAGAAATCTACCAAAAAATTGGAAAAAGTCAAGTAGTAATAGGCATTTTACCTTGACAAAATATCAAAAATAACATATAATTTTTGCTGATTTAAAAAGACTGAGATTCAGGATTTTGCTGATCTATTGTCCAGCAAAATGATAATGACAAAAACGACACACGTTGTTTTTGTCTTTTTTATGCCTAAAATTGCGGTTTTTTGAATTTGTAACAGAAATGTAATATTTGCTTTCTTAGACAGAAAGGATGTTTTTTCCTTGTTAAATGGACACGTAGTGAACTACGGTAAGCATCGAACTAGACGCAGTTTTTCAAGAATTAAAGAAGTTTTGAAGCTGCCAAACTTGACCGATGTTCAAACCGAATCATATAAGTGGTTTCTTGATAAAGGCATTAAAGAAGTCTTTGACGACATTATGCCTATTAGTGACTTCTCAGGTAAGCTTTCATTAGAATATGTTGGCTACAAGCTTCAAAAGCCTAAGTACACGGTTGACGAAGCTCGTGATCACGATGCAACTTATGCTGCACCAATGCACGTAACTTTGAAGCTTACTAACCAAGAAACTGGTGAAATTAAGACTCAAGATGTATTCTTTGGCGATTTGCCATTGATGACTGAATCAGGTTCATTCATCGTTAATGGTGCCGAAAGAGTTATCGTTTCTCAATTAGTAAGATCTCCTGGTGTATATTACACTGGCGATTATGACAAGAACGGTCGTCAAATCTTTGGTACTACTGTTATTCCTAACCGTGGTGCTTGGCTTGAATATGAAACTGACGCTAAGAACGTTTCATACGTTCGTGTTGACTGTACTCGTAAGTTGCCTCTTACAGTTTTGATTAGAGCTATGGGTATTGGTTCTGACAGTGACATTATTGATATGTTCGGTCAAAGTGATACTTTGCAATTTACTTTGGACAAGGATGTTCACAAGAACCCAGCTGACTCACGTGTAGCTGAAGCTTTGAAGGACATTTACGAAAGACTTCGTCCAGGTGAACCAAAGACTACTGATTCATCACGTTCACTGCTCTACGCTCGTTTCTTTGATCCACGTCGTTATGACTTGGCACCAGTTGGTCGTTACAAGATCAACAAGAAGCTTTCACTTAAGAACCGTTTGTACGGTCAAACTTTAGCTGAAACTTTGGCTGATCCAGATACTGGTGAAATCATTGTTAAGAAGGATACAGTTGTTACTCATGAAGTAATGGACAAACTTGCTCCATACCTTGATCGTGATGACTTCAAGATGGTAACTTACCAACCTTCAAAGGAAGGCGTATTACCAGATCCTATTACTGTTCAAGAAATTAAGGTTTACTCAAAGGTTGATCCTGAACGTGAAGTTAAGTTAATGTCAAACGGTCACATCGATGCAGATGTTAAGCACTTGACTCCAGCTGATGTTTTAGCTTCAATTAACTACTTCTTCGCTCTTCAAGACAAGATCGGTACAACTGATGATATCGACCACTTGGGTAACCGTCGTATTCGTCGTGTTGGTGAACTTCTTCAAAACCAATTCAGAATTGGTTTGGCAAGAATGGAACGTGTTGTTCGTGAAAGAATGTCAATCCAAGATCCATCAACTGTTACTCCACAACAATTGATCAACATTCGTCCAATTGTTGCAAGTATCAAGGAATTCTTCGGTTCATCACAACTTTCACAGTTCATGGACCAACACAACCCATTGGGTGAATTGACTCACAAGCGTCGTATGTCAGCCTTAGGGCCTGGTGGTTTGACTCGTGACCGTGCCGGATATGAAGTTCGTGACGTTCACTATACTCACTATGGTCGTTTGTGTCCTATCGAAACTCCTGAAGGACCTAACATTGGTTTGATTAACTCACTTGCTTCATACGCAATTATTAACAAGTATGGTTTCATCGAAACTCCATATCGTCGTGTTTCTTGGGATACTCACAAGGTAACTGACAAGATCGACTACTTAACTGCTGATGAAGAAGATAACTACATCATTGCCGGTGCCAACACTCCTTTGAACGAAGATGGTTCATTCAAGGAAAAGATTATTTTGGCTCGTCAAAAGGAAGATAACGTCGAAGTTACTCCAGACAAGATTGACTACATGGACGTTATTCCTAAGCAAGTTGTTTCAGTTGCTTCAGCATGTATTCCATTCCTTGAAAACGACGACTCAAACCGTGCTTTGATGGGTGCCAACCAGCAACGTCAGGCTGCTCCTTTGATCAACCCACACGGTTCACTTGTTGGTACTGGTATGGAATATCGTGCAGCTCACGATTCAGGTGCTGCATTAATTGCTAAGGCAGCAGGTACTGTTGAATACGTTGATGCTAACGAAATCCGTATTAGACGTGAAGATGGTACTTTAGACAAGTACACTCTTGAAAAGTACCGTCGTTCAAACAACTCTAAGTCATACAACCAAACTCCTAACGTTAAGTTGGGTGACCACGTTGACGTAAGTGATGTAATTGCTAATGGTCCAACTATGGATCACGGTGAACTTGCTTTAGGTCAAAACCCACTTATCGCATTTATGACTTGGAACATGTACAACTACGAAGATGCCATCATGCTTTCAGAACGTTTGGTTAAGGATGATGTCTACACTTCAATTAGTATCGAAGACTACGAATCAGAAGCTCGTGATACTAAACTTGGTCCTGAAGAAATCACTAGAGAACTTCCTAACATCGGTGAAGATGCTTTGAAGGATCTCGATGCTGATGGTATCGTTCGTGTCGGTGCAGAAGTTCACGATGGCGACATTTTGGTAGGTAAGGTAACTCCTAAGGGTGTAACTGAATTATCTGCTGAAGAAAGATTACTTCACGCTATCTTTGGTGAAAAGGCTCGTGAAGTTCGTGATACTTCACTTCGTGTACCACACGGTGGTGGCGGTATCGTTCAAGACGTTAAGGTTTACACTCGTGAAGCCGGCGATGAACTTTCACCAGGTGTTAACACAATGGTTCGTGTTTACATCGCACAAAAGAGAAAGATTCAAGTTGGGGACAAGATGTCTGGTCGTCACGGTAACAAGGGTACTGTTGCTGCAGTTGTACCAGAAGAAGATATGCCATATCTTCCAGATGGTACTCCAGTAGACATTTGTTTGAACCCAATGGGTGTTCCATCACGTATGAACATCGGACAGCTTCTTGAATTGCACTTGGGTGCAGCTGCTCGTCAATTAGGTATTCACGTTGCAACTCCAGTATTTGATGGTGCAAACGAAAGCGATGTTTGGGACACTGTTCGTCAAGCTGGTATGGATAAAGATGGTAAGACTGTTATCTACGATGGTCGTACCGGTGAACCATTCCACAACCGTGTATCAGTTGGTGTCATGCACTACTTGAAACTTACTCACATGGTTGACGATAAGATCCACGCTCGTTCAATTGGGCCTTACTCATTGGTTACTCAACAACCACTTGGTGGTAAAGCACAATTCGGTGGTCAGCGTTTTGGTGAAATGGAAGTTTGGGCCCTCGAAGCTTACGGTGCAGCTTACACCTTGCAAGAAATCTTGACTTACAAGTCAGATGACGTTGTTGGTCGTGTAAGAGCATATGAAGCTATCGTTAAGGGTGAAAGAATTCCTAAGCCAGGTGTACCTGAATCATTCCGTGTTCTTGTAAAGGAACTTCAATCATTAGGTTTGGACATTCGTGTTCTTGATATGAACCACAATGAAATCGAGCTTCGTGATATGGATGAAGAATCAAGTGAACACTTGAATATCGATATATTGTCACGTATGGCAGAAGAACAAGAAAAGAAGAAGTTAGCCGAAGAAACTGAAAAATCAGAAGATAAAAAAGATGATGACAAGCCTGCAGACAAGCCAGTAGCTCCTGCAGATGAATCTGACGGTAAAGTTTCTAAATAGTAGGAGGTTAAACTTTTGATCGACGTAAATAAGTTTGAAAGTATGCAAATTGGTCTTGCATCACCTAACAAGATCAGAAGCTGGTCATATGGTGAAGTTAAGAAGCCAGAGACCATCAACTACCGTACTTTAAAGCCTGAAAAAGATGGCTTGTTTGATGAAAGAATTTTTGGACCAACTAAAGATTGGTCATGTGCTTGTGGTAAGTACAAGGGTGTTAGATACCGCGGCATAGTTTGTGATCGTTGTGGCGTTGAAGTTACCTCTTCAAAGGTAAGAAGAGAACGTATGGGTCACATCGAATTAGCAGCTCCTGTAACTCATATTTGGTACTTCAAGGGTATTCCATCAAGAATGGGTTTGGTATTGGATATTTCTCCAAGATTGCTTGAAGAAGTAATTTACTTTGCTGCATATATCGTAATTGACCCAGGTGATACTGACCTTGAACCTAAGCAATTATTAACTGAAGCTGAATACCGTGAACAAAAGGCAAAATACGGCAACCGCTTCGTAGCTAAGATGGGTGCAGAAGCTATCCGTGATTTGCTTAAGAAGGTTGACCTTGACAAAGAAGTTAAGGATTTGAAGAAAGAACTTCAAACTGCAACTGGTCAAAAGCGTACTCGCGCAATTAGACGTTTGGACATCTTGGACGCATTCAAGAACTCAGGCAACAAGCCTGAATGGATGGTTATGGATGCTGTTCCAGTTATCCCACCAGATCTTCGTCCAATGGTTCAACTTGAAGGTGGACGTTTCGCAACTTCAGATTTGAACGATTTGTACAGACGTGTTATTAACCGTAACAACCGTTTGAAGAGATTGCTTGATTTGAACGCTCCAAGCATCATTGTTCAAAACGAAAAGCGTATGCTTCAAGAAGCTGTTGATGCTTTAATTGATAACGGTCGTCGTGGCCGTCCAGTTGTTGGACCAGGTAACCGTCCACTTAAGTCACTTTCACACATGCTTAAAGGTAAGCAAGGTCGTTTCCGTCAAAACTTGCTTGGTAAGCGTGTTGACTACTCAGGTCGTTCAGTTATCGATGTTTCACCAAAATTGAAGTTCTATCAATGTGGTGTTCCTCGTCCAATGGCTTTGGAATTATTCAAGCCATTCGTAATGCACGAATTGGTTAAGCGTGGTATTGCTTCTAACATTAAGAACGCTAAGCGTAAGATCGATCGTGAAGACGATGACATCTGGGATGTACTTGAAGACGTCATTAAGGAACGTCCAGTTCTTTTGAACCGTGCACCTACTCTTCACCGTTTGAGTATCCAAGCCTTCGAACCAGTTTTGGTACCAGGTAAGTCAATCAGACTTCACCCATTAGCTTGTGAAGCTTACAACGCCGACTTCGACGGTGACCAGATGGCCATCCACGTACCACTTTCAGATGAAGCTGTTGCTGAATCACGTTTGTTAATGCTTGCTGCTCACCACATCTTGGCTCCTAAGGATGGTAAGCCAATCGTTACTCCATCACAGGATATCGTTTTGGGTAACTACTGGTTGACTCAAGCTGAACGTGGTCGTGAAGGTGAAGGCATGATCTTCAGTTCACCAGCAGAAGCAACTGTAGCTTATGAAAATGGTGACATTCACTACCATACTATTATTGGTATGTCAGCTGATGCTATGCCTAAGAAGCCATGGCCTAAGGGTTATGAACACGGCATCTTCATCACTACTTACGGTAAGCTTGTCTTCAACCAATTGTTCCCAGATGACTACTTCTACATCAACGAACCAACTGAACAAAACTTGAACAATCCATTGGATGCCAAGTACTTCTTAAACGAAGGTGAAGACATTCATAAGAAGATTGATGAAGTTGGCGACGATTTAGTTGCTAGTCCATTCAAGAGTGGCTTCTTGTCAGACTCAATTGCCACTATTTACAAGTACTACAAGGTTCAAAGAACTTCAGAATACTTGGACGACTTGAAGAAGTTAGGTTACACTAGTTCAACTACTTCAGGTATCACTATTGGTATGACCGACGTTCCTGAAATCCAAGACAAGGATGAAAAGGTAGCTAAGGCACGTAAGCAAGTTGACGTTGTTTCTAAGCAATTTAGACGTGGTTTGATTACTGAACAAGAACGTCACGATCGAGTAATTAGTATTTGGAATGCATGTAAGGATGAAATCCAAAACGAAATTGCTCAAATTTACGACCCACGTAACCCAATCACTATCATGGCCGACTCAGGTGCCCGTGGTAACATTTCTAACTTTACTCAGTTAGCTGGTATGCGTGGTTTGATGGCTACTCCAAACGGTGGTTTGTTCGAAATTCCAGTTACCTCAAACTTCAAGGAAGGTTTGTCCGTGCTTGAATTGTTCATGTCCACTCACGGTGCTCGTAAGGGTATGACTGATACGGCCTTGAAGACTGCTCAGTCAGGTTACTTGACTCGTCGTTTGGTTGACGTTGCTCAGGATGTTATCATTCGTGAAGACGATTGTGGTACTGATCGTGGTATTACAGTTAAGGCCATTATGGAAGGCGACGAAATGATTGAACCATTATATGATCGTTTGGTTGGTCGTTTCACTGCTGAAACTGTTAAGGATCCAAAGACTGGCGAAGCAATCGTTGGTAAGGACGTCATGATGGACGAAGCAATGGCTCGCAAGATTTGTGATGCTGGTGTAACTGAAGTTAAAATCCGTTCAATTCTTACCTGTGATACTCCTCACGGTGTATGTCGTAAGTGTTATGGTATGAACCTTGCTACTGGTGAAGAAGTTGAAGTCGGTGAAGCAGTTGGTACTGTTGCCGCACAATCAATTGGTGAACCAGGTACCCAGCTTACTTTGAGAACTTTCCACAACGGTGGTGTTGCCGGTGCTGAAGATATTACTCAAGGTTTGCCTCGTGTTCAAGAATTGTTCGAAGCACGTAACCCTAAGGGTCGTGCAACCATTTCTGAAGTAGATGGTGTAATTGACTCAATTCAAGAAAACCCAGCTGAACATACTCGTGAAATCACAGTTAAGGGTAAGATTGATACTAGAAGCTACAGTGTTCTTTACACTGCTTCAGTAGCTGTTGCTGAAGGCGACTATGTTCACCGTGGTGACAAGCTTACTCTTGGTTCTGTTGACCCTAAGGAATTGATCCAAGTAACTGATACTTTGACTACTGAAGAGTACATCTTGGCTGAAGTTCAAAAGGCCTACAGAATGCAGGGTGTAGATATTTCTGACAAACACGTCGAAGTATTGACTCGTCAAATGCTTCAAAAGGTTCGTGTACTTGACCCAGGTGAAACTGACATCTTGCCAGGTGAAGTAATGGACATCGGTCAATTTAGAGACCGCAACAAGGAAGTAATTATTTCTGGTGGTATTCCAGCAACTGCACAAAGCGTAATCTTAGGTATTACTAAGGCTGCTTTGGAAACTAACAGTTTCTTGTCAGCTGCTTCATTCCAGGAAACTACTCGTGTTCTTACTGATGCTTCAATCAGAGGCAAGAACGATCCACTTCTTGGTCTTAAGGAAAACGTTATTATTGGTAAGATTATTCCAGCTGGTACTGGTATGCCTGTATACCGCAGCATGGAACCTGAAGCTGACGTTAAGAAGCCAGATTCAGTTTACTCAATTGCTGACATCGAAAGGCAATTAAAGGAAAAAGATAACGCTGAACCACAAAAGTAAATAATTTCTGTTAAATAGATTTAAAAAGAGTTCCTATCTAAGTGATAGGGACTCTTTTTTGTGTTATAAGAGATTGGCAAATAATACACCTACATAAATATAAGGAATAAATGGGATCGAATCGTTTTGTTTTTCTAATAGATAAACGATGATGGACAAAATTGATGCAACAAGAAAGGCTATGTTAGAAGACATTGAACCATAGTGAATAGATAGAATGAGGTAGAGGTATAAATCGCCAAAGCCCATTTTTCCTTTAATAGCAAATATGAACATGATAATTGCAAGTGGCAGTAATAAAACTAAGTTATATAAAAGTTGGGCGTCAAATTGGCCAAACGAAATAATGACTAACGGAATTAAGAAGATTGTAGGGAATTCTTTTTCGTAATAATCAAAAATGGCAATTATTAATAGGAAGAAACGGAATAAAAATTCAAATATACTGGGTACATTGAAGTTTAGATCAATGAACGATAATCCGCCGATGAATTCGATGATGAACAAATGCGGCGGTATTTCTTGTTTACAGTTTCTGCATTTTCCTTTTAATAATAGAAAAGAAATGATTGGAATTTCATCAAGAAGTGAGAGGGGCATTTTGCAGCTGGCACATTTTGAACGGGTAAACGCGAAGTCTTCAAGATTGTATCTGTCATAAATTACGCCGGCGTGAGACGCAAGAGCTGCCCCAATAAAAAAGTTAAATAAAATTTGTAGCATTTTTGTTCCTCCAATATTTATTACGCAAAAAATGCTGATTTTTCTTTTTTTATTTTTAAAAAGTTTGATTTCTGGAGAAAACCGAGTACAATAGTGTTTGTATGTTTTGAACAGTTTATTCGTGAGTCAAAAAAGAAACTCCCGGATGTGTGAACAAAATAGTAATTTTTAGGAGGAAAAATTAATGCCAACCATTAATCAATTGGTAAGAAAAGGCCGTCATTCAAAGGTTACTAAATCAAAGTCACCTGCTTTGAATTACAGCTACAACAGTATGAAGAAGGAATCAGTATTCAACCCAGCTCCACAAATGCGTGGTGTTGCAACTCGTGTTGGTACTATGACTCCAAAGAAGCCTAACTCAGCTTTACGTAAGTACGCTCGTGTTCGTCTTTCAAACTTGATCGAAGTTACTGCCTACATCCCAGGTGAAGGCCACAACTTGCAAGAACACTCAGTTGTATTAATCCGTGGTGGTCGTGTAAAGGACCTTCCTGGTGTACGTTACCACATCGTTCGTGGTGCCCTCGATACTGCTGGTGTTGAAGGCAGAAAGCAAAGCCGTTCTAAGTACGGTACTAAGAAAGATTAAAGGAGGAGTTAAATAATGCCTAGAAAAGGTCACGTAACTAAGAGAGACGTTTTAGCAGATCCAGTTTACAACTCAAAGCTTGTTACTAAGTTAATCAACCACTTAATGATTGATGGTAAGAAAGCTAAGGCATCTTCAATCCTTTACGATGCTTTCAACATTGTTCAAGACAAGACTGGTAAGGAACCACTTGATGTATTTGAAGAAGCTATGAACAACGTTATGCCTGTATTGGAAGTTAGAGCTCGCCGTATCGGTGGTTCAAACTACCAAATCCCAGTTGAAGTACGTCCTGAAAGAAGAACTACTTTAGGTTTAAGATGGCTTGTTTCATACGCTCGTTTACGTAACGAACACACTATGGATGAACGTTTAGCTAACGAAATCATCGACGCTTCAAACAACACTGGTTCAGCAGTTAAGAAGCGTGAAGACGTTCACCGTATGGCTGAAGCTAACCGTGCATTCGCACACTACCGCTTCTAATTTGTTCGTTTTAATTTAAGGAGAGAATAATTTATGGCTAACAAGCGTGAATTTCCATTAGCAAAGACACGTAACATTGGTATTATGGCCCACATCGATGCGGGTAAGACTACTACTACTGAACGTATCCTTTACTACACTGGTAAGATCCACAAAATTGGTGAAACTCACGAAGGTGATTCACAAATGGACTGGATGGATGAAGAAAAGGAACGTGGTATCACTATTACTTCTGCAGCCACTACTGCACAATGGAAAGACTACAGAATTAACATCATTGATACCCCAGGACACGTTGACTTCACTATCGAAGTTGAACGTTCACTTCGTGTTCTTGATGGTGCCGTAACTGTTCTTGACGCCCAAGCTGGTGTTGAACCACAAACTGAAAACGTATGGCGTCAAGCTGAAACTTACGGTGTTCCTCGTATTGTTTTCGTTAACAAGATGGACAAGATCGGTGCTGACTTCGATAAGTCAGTTAAGTCATTGCACGAACGTTTAAACGCTAATGCACATGCCGTTCAAATGCCTATTGGTTCAGCAGACACTTTTGAAGGTGTTATCGACTTGATCAACATGGTTGCTGATATCTACGACGAAGACAAGCTTGGTTCTAAGTGGGACACTGTTCCAGTTCCAGACGAATACAAGGAAGAAGCTGAAAAGCGTCGTAACGACTTAATTGAAGCTGTTGCTGATGTTGATGACGGCATCATGGAAAAATTCCTTGGCGGTGAAGAAATTTCTAACGATGAATTGAAGGCTGCTATCCGTAAGGCAACTTTGGACTTGAAGTTCTTCCCAGTTTACGCTGGTTCAGCATTCAAGAACAAGGGTGTTCAAATGATGCTTGACGGTGTTATTGACTACTTGCCATCACCACTTGACGTTAAGCCTTATGTTGCTCATGATCCTAAGACTGGTGACGAAGTTGAACTTATGGCTGACGACAAGAAGCCATTTGCAGCTCTTGCATTCAAGATCGCTACTGACCCATTCGTAGGTCGTTTGACTTTCATCCGTGTTTACACTGGTTCTCTTGAATCAGGTTCATACGTATTGAACGCTTCAAAGAACAGTCGTGAACGTGTAGGTCGTTTGCTTCAAATGCACGCCAACTCACGTACTGAAATTCCAGAAGTATTCTCAGGTGATATCGCTGGTGCCATCGGTTTGAAGAACACCACTACTGGTGACTCATTAACTGACCCAGATCACCCACTTATTTTGGAAAGCTTGAAAGTTCCAGATCCAGTTATCCAAGTATCAGTTGAACCTAAGTCAAAGGCTGACCGTGATAAGATGGACGTTGCTTTGCAAAAGCTTACTGAAGAAGACCCAACTTTCCGTGCTGAAACTAACCCAGAAACTGGTCAAACTTTGATCTCAGGTATGGGTGAACTTCACTTGGACATCATGGTTGACCGTATGAGACGTGAATTTAACGTTGATGCTAAGATCGGTGAACCACAAGTTGCTTACCGTGAAACCTTCACCAAGGAAGCTAAGGCACAAGGTAAGTTCGTTCGTCAATCAGGTGGTAAAGGTCAATACGGTGACGTTTGGATTGACTTTACTCCTAACGAAGAAGGTAAGGGTTACGAATTCGAAGATGCCATCGTTGGTGGTGTTGTTCCTCGTGAATTCATTCCTTCAGTTGACCAAGGTTTACAAGAAGCTATGAAGAATGGTGTTCTTGCAG
>NZ_CABUIW010000011.1 GCF_902491705.1 uncultured Lactobacillus sp.
AAGTGTTCATAGCCTATATTGATCATATATTTAATCGCCAAAATTGTTTAAAATTGCACAGTTGTATAGGTTATATTCATTACTTTAAATAACAAATAGCTGTTATGTAGTAAATCTATTTCCTGATAATGCTTAATTTAAATCGCATAGGTTAACAACAAAAATATATACTATATTACTAAGTTAAATCATAAATTTTCACAGCTTTGGCTGAATCTTATTTGTTATTAAATTAAAATCGTAAATTGCAATAATAAGTTGAACACTTTATACAGCTTGATAGATATCGTCTAACTCTCTTTTAAATATTTCTAAGCAACTAATTCCCAAGGTGAAGCATATTTAAATGCTATAAAGATTTTGGGAGAAAAATCAAAGAAAAGAAAAATCAGCCTGCATAATATGCAAACTGATTAACAATTAATTTATATATTTTAGTTGTCTACTTAACACGGTACGTATCCTAATTGCTTAGGCCTATTTTTCATCCTTTATTTAGTAAGATTTCCTATAGAAAATAAGTTATTATTTTTAGATTGCTAGTATCCTACCAAGTTATTCCAAATTTAAAGCATTTTTTGCTTGAGAATAAATATTATTAACATTTTGAATAGCTTGATTATATTCATCCGCTGTTAATACATGATCGTTCTTATTATCCAAAGTTACAGCTTCAATAGGAATTACTATTGTTGTGCCTGAATCGGTCTTAGCAAAATAAGCTGGAATGGTTTTACCATCTGATGTCTTAATTGAAGACGCATCACTATATATAATATTTAAACTAGTACCAGCTTTTAATTCATCAGTTGCTTTAGTACCTTTTCCATTACTATCTACAGTGAAATATTGACTATCCTTTGTTACTTTAGCAGCAACAGTTTGTGGTTTAGCATCTTGAAGCTTTTGATTCCAATTATCTGCTTCTTGTTTTCTTTGTTCATTAAGTGCCTCTTGTTTTGCTACTTGTTTTGCAATAATACCAGATAATGATGGCACGCTCTTACCTTTTTGAACTTTAGCATCTTTAGCGCGAATAGCATATACACCACCGATATAATAATATTTTGTACGTTTATATGTAGTAGACCATACAGCTTGACTTTTACCGCCTTTGATTCTTAAAGCTACTCCTTTACGCTTTTGTGCAGATACTTTAACAACCTTATTCTTTTGTTTATTAAATGTAAGCTTGTATAAACGAGCGCCTCGCTTAATTGTAATTGGTGTATATTTTACCTTATTTTGGGTAGTTGCAGCCTGCGCTACGGTAGGATTTGACATGAATCCACCTATAGAAGCAGTCCCTGCAGAGAATATTGTTACACCTACCAAAATATTCATTAATTGCTTTTTAAACATATTTTTCTCCTTACATGATAATTACTTATTAAACCGTAAATGCAATAATAAGTTAGACTCGTTATACAACTTGATAGATATTGCATAACCTTCTTTCTTTGTGGCTTTATCAAGCCAATAATCTTTTGGCTGACCTCTTTTCATCACTTAATATAACATTTTTTCAAAAAAAATAATACACTTAGCTCTATTCTTAGGAATGAAAATGATATTATTGTGATTAAATGCACAAAGCTCATATACCGACCTTTCTAAAAATTATACTACTACATTTACTAGTAACTAAGATTATGTTTTGATTTTGTATATATCATATAGTTATAATCTTATGTCAGTTTTACCGCAGACGATGTAGACTTGGCCTAGAATCGGATAGATTGATCATAAAAAAAACTGCTTAAAATCTTATTTATGAGATCGGAATCTAGAGGACTATATATATTTAATTCAAGATCATCCTTTTTAGCGTAAATCAGGCTGTTGCGTGAGGGACGAATTTTCTTTAGTTTTTTTGAGCGTGATTCAGAGCTACGATAGGTTATTGTTTTTCAAAGAATATTACCAAAAGAAGTATGATGAAGTTGTCTACTCACCGCATAAACGTGCTTGCACGCTAACTGCAAAAAAATTAGTACGAGTTCATCTTTAAATTGCTCAAAGATAATAAACTATACCAGACACCGAGGGCTTAATTTCAAAAATTGGTCTAGATTTAAAAGTAAACAAAAGTTTAACAGTTAAAAAATCATCGCCTTTCATTTGACTTATTACCACATGACTAAAATTTACGAACTAAGGATAGCTGAAAAACAAGAGTTGAGAAAGATATTTTATTTTTTGACGCTTACATTACACAAAAAAAGAACGATAAAGCTCTTATTGAACTTCATCGTTCTTTATTAACTTAGGGAATAAATATTTATCAGTTTTCTTTTATTCTATCTCTCTTTTCTATTTGTTTAGCCAAATGTCGTAGTGATTGTTAACACGATCAATACCGCTTATCTTGTAGCCTTTTGGCAACTTGCTCTTTGCAAGCTTATTTACATCACCAGTTATTCTGGTCTGTTTTACTACCGTACCATCTTTAGCCACATATAAGACGTCTTTAGTTCTTGGCGCTTTATTAAATCTTGGTTGAACTAACTTATTTACCCAAACATCCAAGTGCTTAGCTACTCTCTTTACCTTACCGTTTGCCTTATAGCCTTTTGGCAACTTGCCGTTAGCCAATGCAGTTAATTCTGTCAGACTATCAGAATCTTTTCTTACCGTAATGTAAGCTTTCTTAACAATTCTGCCGTGTCTGCCAATGTAAAGGACAAGCTTCTTATAAGTTACTGGAGCTACCTGAACTACGATATCACTACCATTAGCAATAAAGTTCTTAGCATTCAAGTCTTCAGCCAGCTTGTAGTTATTTGGCATGTGCTTTTGGACAAAGCTTCTTAACTCGGTCTTATCAATTGCTTCATTGTAACTTGCACTTGGCTTATAAGGTACTCTAGCAATTATCTTATCCTGACCTTCTTGGTAAATAATTTCAATTTGAGTATCAGGAGTATTGTTTTCAGGAACCTCAACCGGATTGGTGCTTGGCTCTGCTGGAACATTAATAGCTGGAGTATTGATATCTGGTTCATTAAAGTCACCGTTGTGTGGAATTAAGCCATGATTATTGTTATTCTGCTTATTCTTATCAGGTACATGCACAACCGTTGGTACGATTACGTGCGTGCCATCTGGATAATCAACTTCAACTTGAGTCGGGTGATCGCCAGGCGTCATATTCTGTGGATCTACTCCATCTGGGAATCTGACTAAAGTACCACTTGGCAAGGTATTTGGATCAATAGCCGGATTTGGATTGTCTGGATCATTCAAATTGTTTGGCAAACCTGGACTGTCCGGATCAATAGTTATTGGCAATGGATCTGGAGTATATCTGTCAGCCATTTCAGTTACATGAACAGTTACCAAGACAATATCATCTGAGCCATCTGGGTAGCTAACCTTGACTTGACTGTACTTATAGCCAGCTGTTCTCAAAGCTGTTTGGGCAAAGTTAGGATCAAGCCATTCATAGCTTGTGCCACGTGGAACATGCTCATCAGCTGGGAAGCCAATTGCGACTCTAGCATCATCATTATCAAGAACATTGTAGTAGCTCTTTTGTCTGGTAATTGTCTTATTAAATGGATTTAAGTCACTATCAAGCTGTGGTTGTTGTGGGTTAGTTGGATTATTAGTTGGATTGTCCTTAACAATTACTGAAATTGGAATCAATCTGCTTGATCCATCATTGTAGTTTACTTTGACTACAACTGATTGAGCACCAACAGTATTTACATCAGGTGCAGCATTAGACATCCAAACAAAGCTTGAAGCATCGTAGTTTTCACGTAAATCAGCTGCATTAGCAATACCATTTTCGGCAGTTACCTTATGCTGTGGATCACCAATAGTTGTTTCAATATTTTGACCAATTGGAAGAGCATCGTCATTTTGTTGAGCATCGCTGACAATGTGGATGACGGTAGCTACGCTTCTATCATAGCTGCTACCAACAATATGAATTATCGTTGGGATATTTCCTGTCTTATTAATCTTGTGTGTAGTAGCATCAGTTGGCAAATCGCCTAAGAAACTGTAAACTGCATCGCTTGGCATTGCAGAAGTGTTTAAGATACCACGTTTGGCATTAGCATTATTGTTATCAAAGATATCACCATAGTGAACGTTGATAATCTTGGCAACTGGGTTAGTTTCAGTGGTTGTTGGTTGACCAACAATGACATCAACAGCAACAGTGTTAGATGAACCATCAATATATGTTGCCTTGATAATACCTGGAACAACAGTATTGCCTTGAGTAGTATCAACGCTGCCAACCCACTCATAAGATCTTACAACATGAGCAAGTTCAGCCTTGTTTCTGATACCTTCATCAGTATGTTGAGTACCAGTTAATGGATCATCAGTTGGTTGAGCTAAATGAATATCTTGACCAATAGGAGTGTATTCATCAGCCAAGGACTTGACATTAACGTGAACAGTTACGTCCTTATAACTACCATCGCCAAAGCTTACAGTAACAACGCCACTCTTTAAACCAGCAGTACTTGTATCGGCCTTAGTCTTCCAAACATAATGAACATCGTTTGGCATTGCATTGTGGTTAGCAATTGCATTCAAAGCATCATTATTAGTATCGGTAACACCATTAGTATTACTGTCAGTTAACTTATCACCAGCATATTTCGTAATCAAACCACCAGCTGGGTTGTAGAATTCACTTTCTGGTAAGTTATCACCACTAACAACCAAACTTGTAGACAAAGTCTTTTCAGAACCATCAGAGAACTTAATATGAATAGTTTCATTATAAGTACCTGAAGCTCCAACCTTGTAAGTACCATCATTATTCTTAGTCAAATCAGGTGCTGGGCTGACAAATTCGGCTTGGGCATCACTTGGAATTTGTTGAACCACACCATTTTGAACAGTGATGTTTTGACCACTGTTAGCCCGAATGGTTTGAGCAGTCCAGTTAGTACTTGAAGCTTGACTAGTTACCTTTACAAAGACAGTTACTACATCAGTTGAACGATCACCATAAGTAATCAAAACTTGGCCAGACTTAAGTCCTTCAGTCTTCAAAGCATTATCAGCAAAGCTTTGACTTACCCACTTGTAACTAATTGGAGCTGCATTACTTACATCAGTTGCTTCATCAGCTGGGAAGCCAGTACCTGCAATAGCATCTGCATTAGTTAAAGCCGCAGTCTGACTCATTGCCCTATTAATGGTTTTACCAAATGGATTCAACTTATCAGTATCACGGGTATGAGTTGGCTCTGGAGTACTGTTAATTACGTGAACCAAAATTGGTACTAAATCAACTGAATTATCAGCATAAGTTACTTTGACCGTTGCACTTTCATCACCAACATGTGTTGCTGATGGGGCTTGACCATCCCAACTATAGCTACTTACGTTATGTAAGTTTGTAGCATTAGCAATACCATTTTGCGGAGTTAACAAGTGATCAGGATCACCTACTGTAGTAGTAATGTCTTGACCAATTGGATCGTTTTGTGAAGCCTGACTTGGTCTAGCAGTTACATGGATAATAATTGGAACTTCATCAATTGAATGATCACTGTAGGTAACCTTAACAATAGCAGCCTTATTACCAGCAGTTTGAGTAATGTTAGAAACATCTGAATCCCAACTAATTGTTGCACTAGATGGAAGCTTTTGATTATTAGCAACATTATCACTTGCTTTGTTAATAATTGCATTTTCTGCATCAGTTGCAGTTACTACGTCACCAACTTGCTTGTTCAAATCTCTACCCTGTGGAGTGTATCTTGAAGCATCGCTTGGAACTGCAGGATGAGTTGGATCTGGTGAAAGTGGGGTACCTTTGATGTGAACTACTACACCAGCTTGATTGCTTGAACCATCGGCGAAGGTTACTTGAACCACGCCAGCTGTATCAGTACCTGGCTTTGAAGTATCAACACTGCTTACCCAACTATATCTAGCATTAGCTGGCATTTGAGTATTATTAGAAATACCTTGCTTAGCCTGATCTGCACCATGAGTAGAATCTAATTGAGTATTAGGTGCTACCCAAATTTGACCACCGTTTGGAATGTATCTATCTGCATCAGTATCAACATGATCAGTGACATGAAGAACAGTAGGAATATAGTCAACAGAATGATCACTGTAACTAATCTTTACTGTAGTTGCTACATCACCAACATTAGAAATATCTACCGGTCTTGACCAGCTAAATACTGTACCACTTGGGAAGTTAGCTGGAACATTAACGACGGTTCTTTCTACGCCATCATGATCAAGCAACTTATCATTAACAATTGTACCGCTAAGTGGAGTATCACTTCTCTTAACCGTAATATCGTTTGCACTCAATAAATTGTGGAATTGGTGAGCCATATCGTTAGTTAAGTTCAAGCTAGTTTGTACCCATTGAACATCGGTAGTACCATCTGCATTTCTATAAGAAATCTTGACCCAAGCTGGAGTTGAAGTACCACTACCAGTATCAGAAGTAGTTAATGGACTGTTCTCATTGTTGCTTGCGTACCAAGCATAACTTGCATTGTAAGTATTCAAGTCAGCATTATTTGCAATAGCATTCTTAGCTTGTTCATCAGTTGGCAAGTCACCTTGTTGAACTGATTGTTTTCTAGTAGCTGCATAACCACCATGAACCTTGATTGTAGCTTCTCTGTAAAGAGTTGATCCATCGTTAAAGGTTACCTTGATGAAGCCCTTGACATCTTGTTCACCGGTTGGTGTATTCACACTAGTGTCTGGCTTAGTCAAAATTACAGTGTTACTGTCAGTCAAACGATCAGCTGTTGTAGCAGCAGGATCGGTTGATCTTACCCAACTAATTGTTCTTACTGGAGCTGTGCCTGCATTGATTTGTTCAGCAGATTTACCAGTCAAGTCTTGACCATAGTGAACGTCTTTAGTCTTAGCAGTTACGCTAGCAGTATAGATATCACGATCACTCTTGATAGTTAATGGAATCCATACAATCTGTGATCCATCTTCATTATCGCCATTCTTGTAGCTGACCTTGATGTAGGCATCCTTGGCACCATTAATTTGAGCATGAGTTGTTGGGTTAGTTGCGTGGTCACTATCTGTATTATTTGTCCAGAAATCTGAACTAATTGCAGAACCATCAGCATTTACCCAGCTTGCACTTGATCCAGCAAATGAATTAATCAAATCGCTCCAGTTAGAGATATTACCTTTGACATCAGTAATTGCCTCACCATGATTGGTAGTTGCTGAAGGTTTAGCTACTGCGCTCTTAACAGTAGTTGGAATATGCAAAGTCTTAGATACTGAGCCATCTGTAAAGTTGATAGTAACTACAGAATCAGTAGCTCCATGCGTTGTATCTGGCTTAGTGGTCCAAACAATTGACTTGATTGGATGACCGGTACCCATATGACTTAAGTCAACGCTAGTACCATCAGAGTATTTAAGTGTTACGTAATCCTTAGCAGTACCACTTGCGGAATCAGTACTATCTGCCCAGTTACTGTCAAGTGCACCAATATGAGTTGTTATGTTCTTATTAGTAGTAATTGAAATACCATCATGTGAACTTCTTAGCTTCAAAGTTACTGGTACAACTTGGACTGAACCATCACTGTAAGTTACCTTGACATAGGCTGGAGCAGTCTGATGGGTACTTGACCAAGTAGTGACAAATGTTGGATCAGTTTCGTTACTAATAGTGTACTTGCCACTTCTATCTACACTTGCATTTACCCACTTATCAGATGAAGCAGTGAAGCCAGTTGGTAAGCTTACGGCATCCTTTGCTTTGTCTGCAGCAGGTTGACGGAAGGAATCAACAGTTTGTTCATCTGCTGCCCTAGCACCAACTACAGTTACTGGAATTGCAACTGTCTTAGTTGAACCGTCGTTAAATGTGATTACTGCATTGTAATCAGTTGCAGTAGTAGTTGCAGTTGTCAAGTCTACATTAGTAGCAGTTGGCCAAGCAATTGATGAAATGTTGGCAGCGGTCTTAAGAGCGCTGTATGCAACTGTTGTTTGGTGACTTGCATCCGGACCATAAGTAAATTCAGTATCGTTATTAAGCAAACTATTAATATAACTAGTTGCGGAACCTTCATTTACTACATGGGCTGTTGTGCCATTACCCTTAATGTTCTGGTAGTTGTCATCAAATTGATCTTTATCACTCTTAATGGTCAATGGGATCCAGACTATTTGTGATCCATCTTCACTCTCACCATTCTTGTAGCTGACCTTGATGTAGGCATCCTTTGCTCCATTAATTCGAGCATGTGTTGTTGGGTTAGTTGCGTAATCACTATCTGTATTATTTGTCCAGAAGTCTGAACTAATTGCGGAACCATCGGCGTTTACCCAGCTTGCACTTGATCCAGCAAATGAATTAATCAAATCGCTCCAGTTGGAGATATTACCTTTGACATCAGTAATTGCTTCGCCATGATTGGTAGTTGCTGAAGGTTTAGCTACTGCGCTCTTAACAGTAGTTGGAATATGCAAAGTCTTAGATGCTGAGCCATCTGTAAAGTTGATAGTAACTACTGCATCAGTACTATTAGCACCGTGTGTTGTATCTGGCTTGGTTGTCCAAACTATTGACTTAATTGGGCTATCGCTTTGCCCGATCTTGCTTAAATCAATTGTCTCTGCGCTCTCGCCTGTACCGTAGGTAAGCTTTACATAATTCTTTGCCGTGCCGCTTGCTGCACTTGTGCCTGAATTATCTGTCCAGTCACTGTCTAGTGCTCCAACGTGCGTTGTTATGCTCTCGTGGTCTGCATCATTAGCTACCGTTATGCCATCGTGTGAACTTCTGATGTTCAATGTTACTGGTACAACTTGATAAGTAACATTATTATCAGCATCAGTATATTTAACTTCTACATATGCAGATACACTGTTATGAGTACTTGTCCATTTTGTATCTATAGTCGGTGTATCAGTTGATACGCTATAAGTATAACTATCATTAGTATTAGGTGTGGCATCTACAAAACCAACTACTTCTTGTTTTGTACCACTTGGTAATGTGTTCTTATCTGCTAAACTTACAGCAGCTTTAGCATCAGCAATAGTTGGAGTACTCATTGATCTTATTGAATGAGACTTGGACGTTGCACCAACAATAGTAACTTTGCCAGGGATTTCAACATTAACATTGTTATTATTATTTGAAGTAAAAGTTAAATCAATAGGACGTGTAGCTGGCTCAGTTAGAGTAGGGGCAGTAGTTCCTTGCGTTATTGTGAAACTAGGACCAGCAACCAACCAATCTGAAAATGTATTGCTATAATACTCACCTATAGTAGTTGTAACTTTATTACCATTATCATCAATGTAATAAAGTGGGGTATCATCATCAATACTTTGTTCAGATGTTGCACCTACATTTTTAACAGTTGTTAAAACATCGTCAATTTTTAAATAATCAACGTTAATTGTTTCGTCCTCAGTACTACCCGTTACTATTTTAGCAGGAATAGCAGTAGAGATAGCATAACTTTTGATAACAGTATTATCTATACCACCAGCACCAACTTTATTAGTAATTATCGTTGTATAACCTTTAATAGCTGGTATCGTAACTTCCGACCAATTAGAGCTATCTGAACTCCAATTACTAAAGGTTACGCCAGTACCATCTGTTTTAGCACTAGCTGTTCTAGTAAGATTTGCAGTTTGTGTTGTAGTAGTAGCAGCAGCACCCGACTTAGGGACTTTAATAGTTCTTGTAACTGTTTTTTCTAATTGTTTACTATCTTTTACATAGTAAATCGTATGTTCTTGAGTAGTATCATCTAGATTAAATGAATTGCTGCCATAAGTAGAATATCCATCTTTGGTTGGTTTTTCTACCGAAATAGTATTACCAGAAACGGTCCACTGCTGTCCACCGTTGACTACAACGTACCCATTATTATTGTTGCTGACATTTTTGTCCAATGTCCAGTTTCCATATGTAACTGTATTATTTGCAACATTTCTAGTACCTGTTTTGGTATATGAAACCTTGATTTGATCATCTGGAGCAGCAATTCCATTCTCACCTGAAATTGGATTTCCATCATTATCTACATATCTATAGTGTTCAGTAATAGTTTTTGTATCGTCACTTTGAATTGGAATGTAGTAAACCGTGTGTACAGGTGTAGCCTCATATAAATTTGGTACAGTATTTCCATTTTCATCTGTATAAGTATCTTCATATGCCCATGAAGGTTTAAAAGCAGCAGATGGATTACCGTTATAGGTAGGATTTACAAAAATATTAGCTGGAATACGGCTTCCTTTATCGTGAGTATCGACTTCAAAACCAGCAATAGTTGGATATTTAGCAGCTACAACACCAAAATTCGTTGGAAGACTACTACCTTCTTTATAAATCCAATCGCTATTATCAGTTCCCCAAGTTCCTTTTTCAACTTTATAGCCATTTGTATAGCCATTTGTATTATAAGCATGATCCCAGATCCAGCCTGTCCCGTCTATATATTTACTTTCGTTTGTAGGATCTGAGACATCTCTGACTCGATATTTCTTATAATGAACTTTTAAGACTGCTGGATCCGAAATTGAATCTCCATTTTTATAAGTATGTCCATTAACTGTCACTCCAGTATTTGCCAAGTCATTTGCTGTATAAACATGTCCATCAATTGTAAGACTTTGATTAGTTGGAAAAACAACTTTAAAGTTAACAGTGACTGTTCTATCTGTTTCAAGTGAAGTAGGAGCAGTTTGATCAGAGGCGAGTGAATAATTTTGATAAATGCCAGTAGCAACACCATTCATAGTATATTCATCGCTACCATCCCAAATTTGATAATTATTAGTATTTATCTCGGAGTTTAAACTGGTATCAACCTGCTTTTGAGCATCATTAAGCGTGGCATATACGTTCTCTCCAAGATCCATATAAGCACCAGCATTACTAAACAAAAATGTATATTCGACTGGTAATTTATTGTTATTAGATTTATTCCAAATATCTTTAACTTTGTCGTAATTATTAGTACCACTAATAATTAAACCATGTCTATTAGTACCAGTCCTTTGAAGCATATTATCAGTTTTTAGTCTAGCCAAATTAGTCTCAGGATCTGTTGAAGTATTAAATATCCAACCTGAAAAATCCGCAGTTAAAATTGGGTTACTTGCAAACATATTACTCATATTAAGGACGTTAGCAGTTTTCCACTTCGACAATGGGCTTAAGTCACTAATTCCATCACTTTGAAACATCCCGCTCATATCAGTTACGTTACTAGTATCCCATGATGCCAATGGGGCTAAATTTGTTAACTTGGCATCGTTACTGAACATACCATTAGTTGAAGTTGCGGAAGTTAACTTCCAATTTTGAAGGGGTGCAAGATCTTCAAGATTAGCGTCATTACTAAACATGTTACCAAAGTCGTGTATATGGCTTACATCCCATGATGCTAATGGTGTCAAATTAGTTAACTTGGCATCATAACTAAACATACCATTAGTTGAGGTTGCAGCAGTTAACTTCCAATTTTGAAGGGGTGCAAGATCTTCAAGATTAGCGTCATTACTAAACATGTTACCAAAGTCGTGTATATGGCTTACATCCCATGATGCTAATGGTGTCAAATTAGTTAACTTGGCATCATAACTAAACATACCATTAGTTGAGGTTGCAGCAGTTAACTTCCAATTTTGAAGGGGTGCAAGATCTTCAAGATTAGCGTCATTACTAAACATGTTACCAAAGTCGTGTATATGGCTTACATCCCATGATGCTAGTGGAGTAAGATCGGATAATTGATCATCACTACTAAACATACCATCCATAGAGGTTACATTACTAATATTCCAATGTTGTAATGGAGTAAGATCGGTAAGGCCAGAATCATAGCCAAACATATATTGCATGTTCGTAGCACTACCAGTATCCCAGCTTTCAAGTGGCGTAAGATCGGTAATGTTTTTATTTCCGTAAAACATATAGCTAAAGCTATTTACTTTACTTACATCCCATTTGTCTAATTGACCAAGATCAGTAATATCATTTCCAGAAAACATACCCCACATGTTGGTTACATTTTTCAGATTCCACTTGCCATCCCCAGATGCATCATATCCCCACCTATGAAGTGGAGTAAGATCAGAAATGTTATTAGCACTAAACATATTACTTACACTTGTTACTTTTTGGGTATTCCAATTTTCAATTGGTGTAAGATCACTAATAACCTTATTGCCACTAAACATATAATCCATATTGGTTACATTGCTAGTATCCCAATCTTTAATGCCATTCAGATTTTTCAAACTACCTTCATTGGCACTGCCATCTCTATTGAGTGGATTATAAAAAATATAACTCATATCAGTTACACCACTAGTATCAAGATTATTTAAATCATAACTAGTCAATGTGGAACTAATACCTTTACCATCAATATAGCCTAATCTATTTTCGCCTTGATTATTAGGATCAATTTTATCATTACTAAAAGTCCTAGACCAATCAGAACCGACAGCCTTAACCTTTTTTCCATCTGTATTAGATACGGTAATTGACGTAACACCATTTTTTTGAGCCAATGAGCGCATTACATCACGTGTAATATCTACCCCAGTAACATCACTTTTACCATCAGCAATAAAATCGGCACTGTTTGGAATATAGATATCATTGTCTGTACCTTTATAGTTAGTTAAATTAACAACACCCGAATTATCAGTATAATCCCAATTGGCATCTACATCATAACTGCCACCTCTAGCTAATAACATAAATGGACTAACATTTTGGCCTTCTAATGCTTTTTTATCATTTTTATTTGCATTAGAATTACTCGTTGTCTTTTTAGTTATAGAATTTTTACTTTGTTCATTCTGTGACTGAGTGGGGCTAGTCAATTTTTCTGAACTTTGACTAGCTACTGGTTGTTGAACTTGAATATCAGTAACAGACTCGTTGCCAGTTGCAACTTGTTTATTTACTTCAGCAGCTACTTTTTCCTGCTTTTGATCAGCATTTGAACTTTGTTGATCTACAGTCTGCTTATCATTTTTTTGATCTTGACTTGCAGCTTGAGTAGTTTTTGGAGCAGTCTGAGCTTCTTGCTTTGAGTCTGCCTTTGACTGTTCGTTACTTGTGGTTTGACTAGCAGCTGATTGATCAGCATTTGAATCTGTGCTCTTATTATTAGCATCAGTAGCAGCATTAGACGTTTCTACTACTGATGACTGACCGTTAGAGTTAGAAGCCGATGCATTTTCATCAGCCAAGACAGTATGAGTACCCACACCACTCATAAATGCAAAACCAATCAGAACACTTGCTGCACCAATACTTAATTTACGAATAGAGAATCTATCATGTTTGTCTTGATTCTCCATTTTACGTAAGCGTTCTTTAAAATTGTTTTTTCCTAACATCATATTCCTCCCGGAACACTTTTATTACTAACTTTTCAACCTTAAATAACATAGATTTTTCCTAAACCAATCATTATAATTTATCCTAATAGGAGACTAATAATTGGTAACACCAATTAAAAGCACAAAAAAAGCAAAGTATTAACCAAAATTTTTATATTTTTGATTAATAAGCTTTGCTCACCTCTAATCAATATTCAGCCATGTTATCTATACTTACCTATTTTAGTTCTTAATCCTCATAATGTAAATATTTAACTTAAACTTATTATTCCAATAATATAACTAAATTAGTTATATTATTGGAATAAACTCCGTATAATTAATATAAAAACCAAAGGAGTTTATTACATTGCTAGCCGTCTTTTATTGGCTTTTGGCCATTTTCTTAATCAATCTCGGAATTTTTATCTTTGTTTTAACCCATGAGCGTCGATCAATGTGGGCTGGGCTTACATTAACTTCGACCATCATGTTCTTGGGTTTTCTAGCTATTGATTTTCTTATCATCTTCGATACTAGACACCCTGAACAGCATCGCTTAATTTCTAACTTTTTGCTTTTAGTAGCCGTTGGTATTGCATTAGCTATCTTTGCATTCGTTATAGTATTAATAGTCATCTTTATCTATAACGGAATCAAAATTTTGATCAAAGAAGGCACCAAGTGGACCAACTTTTTGTCTCTAGGAATGGGAATTGCCATCATCTTGCTCATCTTTGCCTACCCAGTTTTAGGACGCTCTACTTCTGCTGTATGGTTTAGATTTATCTATTTCTTCTTAACACTGAGCATCTTCTACTTGATTTTCATCATGGTGATGTACACCTTAACTTCTTGGTTAAACCTAATTAATATTCATACTAAGCATTTAGATTATGTTGTAGTTCTAGGTGCCGGATTAATTGGTAAAAAGGTCACTCCACTGCTTGCTAGCAGAATTGATCGCGGTATTGAAATTTATCATAAAAATCCCGGCTCCAAATTAATTATGTCTGGCGGACAAGGTCCTAATGAAGAAGTCCCTGAAAGCCATGCAATGGCTGAATATGCCGAAGAACATGGCGTACCTAAGTCTGACATCATCATCGAGGACAAGTCTAAGACAACTAATCAAAACCTCAAGTTTTCACATCAACTGATGAAGCCTAACAGTACCTTTTGTATCGTTACAAATTCATATCACGTCTATAGAGCGCTGGTTTTGGCAAAACGCCAAGGCTTACAATGTATCGGCTATGGTGCCAAGACCAAATGGTACTTTACTTTAAATGCCTTTATTCGCGAATTCATCGCCTATTTAGTAATTACTAAAAAGATGCAATGCAATATAATTGGCTTCTTTGCCGTGATTAATATTATCTTGGCAATTTTATATTATGCATTTAATTAAAAAAAGTCTTACTATACTTTGGCATTAATAGCTTAAGTACAGTAAGACTTTTTAGTTTTCAATAATTGTAATTTCTCGGCGGTTAACTTTTAGCTTGCCTTCTTTTTCTAACAGTTTAAGCTGTCTGCTCAAAGTCTCAGGGCTTGTACCTAAATAGCTGGCCAAGTCTTTCTTTTTCAAAGGCAACGTAAACTTCGCCGCACCAATTTTCTGACTTTGTTCAATCAAATAATCCATTAGTCGGTCCTTGGCATTCATTGAATTGCGGCGCACAGAATTAGCCTCAATCGCAACCAATTTTTCACCAAAGTTATTAAGCAGATTTATGGTTAAATCAGGCGTATTCTTAAGCAATTTTTGAAAGTCTGTGCGATTAATCGAACAAATATAAGTATCTTGAAGCGCCTGAATAAAGTTCTCATGACTATCTTGTTGAAACAAATTTTGCTGGCCATCATAATCGCCTTTATTTAAAACGCCTAAAACTGTTTCTTTTCCATCACGATTTAAATTATAAATTTTGGCACTGCCATCATCTACAAACATCATTCCATCCTTGCCATCACCAGGCTGACGAATGAAACTGCCTTTTGGAAAATATTCTTGATGTGTAGAGATCAGTGCTATTTTTTCAAGCATTGAATGTGGCAGCTGTGAAAACAAGCCTGCCCTACTAATACAACCAATTGCGGAATGCTTCTTCATTTTTTACCCTTATCTATAAGAAAAGCAGATTGCACTTGCAACCTGCTTTTTAGTTTACTTATCTTTTTTCTTTTTATCTTTTGAATCCTTGTTAAGCAATTCTTCTGGATCCTTGTGCTTAGGCGTCTTCTTTGGATCTGGAACAGTAGCAAAACGGTCAAGCATCTTTTGTAAATTGTTAGGGTTGTCAAATGTTAATCCCATAGAACATCTTCCTTTCGTTTTTCTAATTATATAAAAATTCTTTATTCTCTGACAACTTATTTAATTGCGACTATCAAGGAATTTTTGCATTCTGATCATTTCTGAGCCGGCTAAATCAATACTAATCAAGTCTTCATACTCATGATCACTGATATCGCCTGTCGCATATTCAGTCGCAATCTTTAAGTCAAAGCCATTGTCATTATAAGACGAAATAAGGCCTAATCGATCAGGATAATGATAGATTGAATCGCTAATCTTTATCACTTTACCTTCAGGCCATTCTTCAATCACTTCAGCTATAGACTTAATCTCACCTTGCAAATTAACAGAGTGTTCCAAATGGTCAGGATCAAAGCTGCCATTTTTCTTTTGCCAATCGACTAAATAATTAAAGTAATTCAATCGTTCAGAATTTTCAATTACGTGTGCAATATGGCTACGTGCAATTAATCCAATAGATTCAACCTGTCCCAAGTCATTTAAACTTTCAAGGATCAGATTCTCATCATCATATTTGAGAACTTTACCAATTGCAAAACTGCCAAATTGATCATCAAAAGTATAATCAAAATAAATTTCTGATAACCCAAGATCATTATCGTAATTTTTATGTTGCTTCAGATAATGAGTAAACAAGCGATTATCAATACTATTTATATCAATGCAAACAATATCTGCTAGTGGGATGACAGTAGCATATTGTTCAAGTGTCTGATCATTTTTCTCAAGGATGCGTACTTCGTCTTTATCCAGCTGCATAATCAGTCCAGTATAATTAACGCCTGTCTTTGTCTCAAGCGTGATAAATGGCTGCGAATCGGCCGCATTAAGTAAAAGATCGCGAATATTAGTGAAGTCCCAGTTAAGCACTTGAGCATTCAATTGTTTCATGTGGAACGGATCGTGTGGAGCAGCTAAAGAGTAATAATGCAAGGTTGGTGTACTATCTTCGATCTTAGCTACCTGATCTTCTTTAATAAAAACAACACCGCCATGATTACCATCTTGATCGACTGATTCTAAAGTAATCCAGCCATGATGACGAGCGGCAATTCGCCCCACATAATAAGAAGTCGCATCAATAAAAGTAATGCTGGCATCGCCATCTATATTATATTTTTCCTGATCCGCATTTAATGTGATCTGTACTAGATTATTCAATCTCATCCCTCTTTTCTACATGAGTTTAAGTATCTATCATTACATATTTTTGTGCAAGAAAAAAGCGGCATCTTATATGCCTGCTTTTCACTATTTTTAACCGTCGAGTTCAACGCCCTGCAGCTTCTTCATGCTACTGTAAACATGCCCTCTTTGACTTGAATCAAATTCTAGAATAAGCATATCGCCGCCACGGATTATCGTTTGACCGTTTGGAATAATTTCATCCCCATCACGACGAATAGTTCTAATTCTTGTGTCTTCAGGCCATTTAATGTCTGCAACCTTTTTATCAACCAATTTACTGCTCTCATAGACCGGTAGAACCATTTGATCAGCCTCACCAGTATAGTTAGCCTTGCGGTCGCTACTTGTGTCCATAGCGGCTGCTAGAAGGCCGTAGATAGGTTTTCCACCAAGCAGTTCATCAACTAAAAGCGCAATAAAAGCGACAACTGCTAAAGGCATCAGATGCAGCAATGAACCAACCATTTCAGTAATCAAAATAATTGCCGTAAATGGTGCACGAATAATTGCCGCAAAATATCCAGCCATTGAGAAGATGACTAAGTTAACCACTAATCGTTGTGGCAATAGTCCAAGTTGAACCATAAATAATCCATAGGTAGCACCAATCAATGCACCCATTGTTAAAATTGGTAAGAAGATGCCACTTGGAAGGCCAGAATCATAAGCAACAATTGAAAAGACAATTCTCATTACGTAGTAAAATGCTAAAAGTCCAACTAAACCCCAGCCTGTTTTAGTAATCATGTTAGGAAGTGCTAAAATCAAACGATTACCTGGGCCAGTAATTAATGGCCAGAAGTAAGCAATTGGAATTAATATTGCCAGGGGAATAAGTCCATGTAGCCATCTTGGCAAAAAAGTAATTTTTGCATAGACCTTTTTTAAGCTAAACAAACCAACCTTGTAAAGGTGACCTAATAGCCCTAACAGAATCCCTAAAATAATTAAGTGCCAGTAAAGGCCAATTGGGAAGGAATAGTTATACGGAATTGCCAATGCATGGTGAAGCCCAAACAAGTTAGAAACAACGAAGTTAGAAGCAATCGCACCAGCCAAAGCGTTCATCCACACAAGAGGGGAAAAGTTGTGAAAAACTTCTTCTAAGACAAACAAAGCTCCACTAAGAGGTGCACCAAAAGCAGCAGATAAACCACTAGAAGCACCTGTAGCTAACAATATTCTTGAATTAAGCTTGTTTTGCTTAAAGCCTTGACCTACACCTTGACCGATTGTAGAACCAAGTTGCAATGATGGCCCTTCTGGTCCTAAGAATAATCCAGTTCCGATAACCAAAATACCACCGATTAATTTACGCCATAAGATTGGAAACCATTGCAGCTTTAATTTCCCTTGCAATTGCAATTTTACTTCTGGAATACCTGATCCGCCTACATGTGGATATTGCTTAACAAAGTAACCAGCAATTACTGCTACTGCAATAAAGCCAATAATAATTGCGATAAACCAAAGTGGATTTTTATGTGCCAATTGAAATAGATACAGCCAAAAAGCCGAAGTTTTTTCAATGCCAAATCTAAATAATCCAACTACTATTCCTGTGCAAACACCGACGATTAAGGCTTGTACTAGCAGTTTTATATTAGTTTTATTTGCCTCGTCTTTCATATAACTCCCCTCTTCAAATCGAAAAAATATGCCGCTACTTATTGTACACTAAAAAGCCAGCTAGAATATGATCTAACTGGCTTTTTTAGTTTCACATGAAACCTAATTATTTTTCTTCATACCATTCAGTGTGGAATGTACCCTTACGGTCATTTCTAAGGTAAGTGTGAGCACCGAAGTAGTCACGTTGGCCTTGAATCATGTTAGCTGGTAATTTTGGATTGAAGATTGATTCCAAGTAGTTGAGAGCTGCACTTAAAGTTGGAGTTGGAACGCCAGCCTTTGTAGCAAATTCAACTGACTTTCTTAATGATGGAAGATTCTTTTCCATTAAGTCTCTGAAGTAGCCATCTTCAAACAAGTTAACGATTTCCTTGTCCTTTGAGTAAGCATCTTCAATGTCCTTAAGCATTGCTGAACGGATAATACATCCTGCTTCCCAGCCTTGGGCAATTGACTTGTATCTAAGATCCCAGTTGTAGGCCTTAGCAGCCATAGTTAATTCTTGGAAGCCTTGAGCATATGCGACAGCTTGTGCTAATTGCAAAGTCTTACCGAATTCATCAACTAAGTCATCTGGGATTTCACCATCATACTTGAATTCAGTTGGCTTAATGCCGCTTTCAAGTGCCAAGTGAGCTTGTTTACTCATAAAACGTGCCATAACAGCTTCGGCAATAACAGTTACAGGAGCACCGAGAGCTACACCGTCTTCAAGAGTCCAGTTACCAGTACCCTTGTATGAAGCAACGTTTAAAATGTGATCAATGATATTGTCTGAAGTAAGATCATCTTTTTGTGCTAAAACTTTTGAAGTGATTTCACTTAAGTAAGCTTGAACTACGCCATGATTCCATTCGTCAAAGATCTTTGACATTTCTTCGTCACTCTTATGAGCAACGTCACGAAGCAAGCTGTAAACTTCTGAGAATTCTTGCATAATAGCATATTCAATACCGTTGTGAACCATCTTTACGTAGTGACCGGCGCCTTCAGGGCCCATGTAACTTACACATGGCTTGCCTTCTTTGTTCTTAGCGGCAATAGCTTCAAGAATTGGAGCGACTTCTTTATATGCTTCTTCATCACCACCCGGCATAAGAGCTGGACCATTTAAGGCACCTTCTTCACCACCGGAAACACCCATACCGATGAAGTGAATACCGTGCTTTTCCATTTCGTGGTACCGACGGTTAGTATCGTGGTAGTTTGAGTTACCACCATCGATTACAATATCGCCTTTATCCAAAAGTGGGAGTAAATTGTGTAAAACTTGATCAACTGGAGCACCAGCCATAATTTGAACTAAAATTTTACGTGGCTTTTCAAGTGAGTTAACAAATTCTTCCAATGTATAACATGGCTTTAACTTGTCGTCCTCATATTTTGCTAAAGCATCAATTTCTGGTTTATCAATTGAATAACCAGAAACTGAAAAGCCATGATTTCTAACGTTCAAAGCAAGGTTCTTGCCCATAACAGACAAACCGATAACGCCGAATTGTTGCATATCTTTTGTATCCTCCATTTAATTAAAAATCATCAATTATTATTATACGTTTTAGCAGATAAAAAGCGAATAGTTTTGTCTTCACTCATTTGATAACTAATTTATTATTAGGTAAAAATGTTTCACACGTTCTTTGTGCAATTTCCCAGGAAATATTTCTCGGGCAATAAAAAAAGGCGAGATTTTTATCTCGTCTTTTTATTATTTACTCAACGAATTAGTGTTGTGAAGCACCGGAAACTGTATCAGGAGCAGTGTCTTCTTCTGGTTCTGATTCTTCGTGTTGAGATGCACCTGTTGCAGCATCAGCTTCCAAGCCGTACTTTTCAGCAAAGTAACTAAATGGCTTCAAATCTTCTGCTTCATACTTCTTGACGAATGCTGGATCGTCAAGTGAATTCAATTCAGTTGAGTAAGGCATGTTGTGGGTGTACTTAACGTCGATTAACATTGGTCCATCCATCTTCTTGAATTCGTCAACTGCTTCTTCAAATTCTTTCTTAGTGCGAACTACTACGCCCTTAACATTCATACCTTCAGCAACTTTAGCCCAGTCGTTATCTGGAAGCTTTACACCTGACAATGGTTGGTGTGATTCATCAACTTGTTCAGCTTCAATGTAACCTAAAGTTTCATTAGTAAATACAACGTTCAAGATATGCATGTTGTAGCGTGACATGGTCAAAAGTTCTTGGTTCATCATGGCAAAGCCACCATCACCAGCTAAGTTCCAAACTTCACGGTCTGGGTAAACTGTAGCAGCCATCAATGCGGCAGGAGCACCATAACCCATAGTTGCGTGAAGGCCAGAAGTTGTCCACTTTTGATCATCATGCAAGTTCAAAAGACGGCATGAGTCAACGTTTACGTTACCTACATCGATTGCAAAGACAGCATTGTCATCAGCCTTCTTGTTGATAACATCCCAGATTGGTTCTTGACGAATAGGCATTTCATCTGAGTTCTTGAAGCTGTCTTCCCATGCATCCCAGTTTTCACGGTCTGCAATAGCAGCCTTGTAAAGTGGTGATTCAGGTCTTTCTTCACCTGCATCAATGATTGCACGAAGTGCCTTTTTAGCATCTGCAAGCATTGAAACATCAGTTGAGTGACGCTTACCAAACTTAGCAGGGTCAACATCAATTTGGATAACTTTAGCATTCTTAGGGAACCATAATACTGAGAATGGTGAGTTATTGCCGACCCAAACTACTAAGTCAGTTGCAGTTTGAACTTCTTGAGCTGCCTTAGGTCCAATACGACCAATTGTACCCATGTATGCTGGGAACTTGTCTTCAACAACACCCTTGCCTAAGTATGATGACATAATAGATGTCTTGAATTTTTCAGCAAATTCCTTAACTTCTTCACCAGCATCTCTAGCACCTAAACCAATGTACATTGTTGGGTTCTTTGCTTCCTTCAAAAGCTTAACAGCTTCATCAACTGAAGTCTTAGTTGGTGCTGGGTAATTTGGTTCTGGATGAGCATCCTTGTTTACACGGAAGTTATCCTCAATCTTTTGCCAACCATAGTCCTTAGGAATAATTAAAACTGCCGGACCTTTTCTTGCGTAAGCTTGACGAATAGCTTCATCAGTTAATACTGGAATAAGTTCTGGAGTCTTAGCTGATGCGCACCAAACGCTAGCATCTAAGAACCATTTATCTTCATCAAAGGCTTGGAAGAAGTCAATGTCTTGCTTGCTAGTTGGAACGTTGGCTACAATTGCGAGCATTGGTGTCTTGTCGTATTTAGCATCGTACAAGCCGTTAAATAAGTGGGCAGCACCAGGACCAGCTGAGCCAAAACATACACCCAATTTACCAGTAACTTTGTATTCAGATGAAGCAGCAAGTGCGCCAGCCTCTTCGTGACGAACTTCGATAAACTTCATTTTATCTCTAAAGTCATAAATAGCATTCATGCTGGAGTCAAAAGATCCACCTGGGAAACCATAAATATGATCAATTCCCCAGTCATAAATAACTTTAAGCATTGCATCAGAACCATTAATTTTAGTCATATATGTGCATCTCCTTAATTTTGTTTCTTTCATAATGTATTAAAGCACACTTTTTCACATTTGCAAAACGGCAAAAATCCCGTTATTATGCAAATGAAAACGCTTTTGTAATAATAATCACTTCACAAAGTTGGATAATTTATTACTTATGCTTCGCCGATTGGTAGCGTTTTACATTGTGATTTCATGAACATTATTATACTAAAACTTTTTAATTTTATATATATTTTTGTTTACTTATAGCTAAAATATTTTCAAAATTTTTCTATTATTTTTTAGTTTTAGCCCAAAGTATTTCCCAGGTTATTTTTTTGGAGCACAAAAAAAGAAACATGATCGTTTTTAGACCATGTTTCTTTTAGCATTATTTATTAAAGATTACTTTTTAACTTTTGAATAGCGTCCATTTTGAATATAAACACTTAAAATAGCTAAGTCAGCTGGGTTTACCCCGGAAATACGTTCTGCTTGAGCTAAAGTTTCAGGACGAATCTTTTCAAACTTTTGACGAGCTTCAGTTGCTAAGCCTTCAATTGCCTCATAATCAATATCTGCTGGGATCTTCTTAGCTTCTTGGCGCTTCAAGCGAGCAATACGAGTTTCCTCTTTCTTGATATAACCAGCATATTTAATACTGATTTCTACTTGTTCTTTTACGTAACGATCGCCAGGAACTTTTTCACCAGTTAATCTCTCAATGTCTGAGATCTTCACGTTTGGACGACGTAAGAAGACATCTGCCTTAACGCCGGCCTTCATTGGTTCTTGACCGATACTCTTCAAAAAGTCTTGTACATCATCAGTCAAGTGAACTGTGATTTCATGCAATCTTTCCTTAGCATCCCTGATAGCTTGCTTTTTAGCTTCAAACTTCTTATAACGATCATCAGAAATAAGACCTAATTCATGACCATATTCTGTTAAACGCAAGTCAGCGTTATCAGTACGCAAAATCAAACGGTATTCTGCACGGCTAGTAAGCAAACGATATGGTTCGTTAGTACCCTTGGTTACTAAGTCGTCAATTAAAACACCGATGTATGCATCGTTTCTACCTAAAGTAAAGCCAGGCTTGTTTTGTGCAGAAAGTGCAGCATTAATACCAGCAATTAAGCCTTGTCCTGCAGCTTCTTCGTAGCCAGAAGTACCGTTCATTTGACCAGCAGTAAACAAGTGCTTTACGTTTTTGGTTTCCAAAGTATGCTTCAATTGCCATGGTTCAACTACATCGTATTCAATCGCGTAACCTGGACGCATCATTTCAGCATGTTCAAGTCCAGCAACAGAGTGAACCATCTTCAATTGAACTTCTTCTGGCATTGAAGTTGAGAAGTCACCTACATAAACTTCCTTAGTAGTTTTACCTTCTGGTTCAAGGAAAATTTGGTGACGATCCTTATCAGCAAAGCGTACAACCTTGTCTTCGATTGATGGACAATAACGAGGACCCACACCCTTGATCACACCAGTAAACATAGGCGCACGGTCAAGGTTATCACGGATAATTTCATGTGTAGTTGGGTTAGTATAAGTCATCCAGCAAGAAATTTGGTGCTTTAAATAATCGGCATCACTAGTTTCAAATGAAAAGTGACGTGGGGTCTTATCTCCTGGCTCTTCTTCAGTCTTAGAGTAGTCAATAGTGTTGCCATTAACACGTGGAGGAGTACCAGTCTTGAAACGACGAAGCTTAAAGCCAAGCTTTTCCAAATTTTCAGACAACTTAATTGAAGGGGTAGTGTTGTTAGGGCCTGATGAATAAGTAAGCTCACCAATAATAATCTTGCCGCGAGCTGCAGTACCAGTAGTCAATACAACGCTTTTAGCATGATACTTAGCACCAGTATTGGTAATTACACCCTTGCAGACACCGTCTTCAACAACTAATTCATCCACAATTGCCTGACGCAAGGTCAAGTTAGGCGTGTTTTCAATGGTATCCTTCATATGTTCGTGATATTGCCACTTGTCAGCTTGGGCACGAAGAGCACGTACTGCAGGACCCTTACCTGTGTTTAACATTCTCATTTGAATGTAGGTAGCATCGATGTTCTTTCCCATTTGGCCGCCTAGAGCATCAATTTCTCGTACCACTGTACCTTTAGCTGGTCCACCAACAGATGGATTACATGGCATAAATGCGACCATATCTAGGCCAATAGTTACTAACAAGGTCTTTTGACCCATATGAGCACTTGCAAGAGCTGCCTCACAACCAGCATGCCCAGCTCCTACAACAATTACATCATATTCGTTTGAATCATACGTCTTAATCATTATTTCCCCTACTTTCCTAAACAGAATTGACTAAACAGTTGAGTGATCAATTCATCTGGTGCACTTTCACCAGTAATTTCACCAAGTGTATCCCAAGCACCAGTGAAATCAATCTGTGCAATATCCACAGGCACTCCGTTGTTAACAGCTTGAACAACATCCTGCAATTCACTTTTAACCTTAGTTAAAAGTGAAGTTTGGCGTTGGTTAGTAACCATAACTTGGTCATTAGAATTTTCAATTCCTGAGAAGAACAACTTGTTAATCAATTCTTCGAGTTGGTCCAAATTCTTTTCTTTCAAAATTGATGTCGAAATAACTTCGCTGCCTGTTAATTTCTTAATTTGGTCAACTGTGAGTTTTTGTCCCAAATCTGACTTGTTTAAAATGATAATCCGTTTTTTAGATTTAGTCTCGTCAATAAGTGCTTTATCTTCGTCTGTTAAATCTTGACTTGCATCTATCAACAAGAGGACAAGATCTGCTCGCTCAAGTGCCTTTTTAGATCTTTCCACACCAATCTTTTCCACTTTGTCATCAGTATGGTGGATACCTGCAGTATCAATTAATTCTAGAGGTACTCCTTTTACAGATACATATTCTTCAAGAGTGTCACGAGTAGTACCTGCAACATCAGTTACGATGGCCTTATCGCTTTGCGTTAAGTAGTTTAACAATGATGACTTACCAACATTTGGTCGTCCCACAATTGCTGTTGCAAGGCCATTACGCAAGATTTTACCCTCTTGAGCAGTATTTAAAAGACGGTCAATTTTCTTAATTACTGAATTTGCTGTGTCAGCCATTTGCTTAGCTGTTACCGTATCGGCATCATATTCCGGGTAGTCGATATTAACTTCCACGTTAGCTAATGTATCCAAGATCTCTTGACGCATTGCGCGTATCTTGTGCAAAAGTCCACCTTCAAGCTGCTTTTCTGCAACTTGACGTGCTTTATCAGTTTTAGCACGAACGATATCCATGACACTTTCAGCTTGCGTTAAATCGATTCTGCCGTTAACAAAGGCTCTCTTGGTAAATTCACCTGGATCGGCCATTCTTGCCCCATGTTGCAAGAGCAATTGCAAAATATGATTGGTAACTACAATACCACCGTGACAATTGATTTCCACAATATCTTCACGGGTAAAAGTCTTAGGCGCGCGGAGCACTGTTACCATTGCTTCATCAATGGTCTCACCAGTATCAGGATCAATAATATGTCCGTAGTGGATTGTGTGAGTCGGAACTTTAGCTAAATTTGTGCCCTTAAAAACTTCGTTAGCAATTTTAACTGCATCTTCACCGGACATACGCACCATAGAGATTCCGCCTTCACCAATAGGTGTGGAAATCGCTGCAATTGTATCAAATTCAGTTAGAACTTGAGCCATAATCTTTCCCCTTTTCTCAATAAAAAAAGTGCATTATCCCACCACGAATAAACATGATGGATAAAGCACTTTGACTACTTTATCTAAAATCATTTTTAGATTAAATATTCTTTTATTTTTGTTTGCGTCCTAAACGCTTGTAGGTTCTTCTTAGCTTACGTTTACGTTCGCGTTCTGCCTCAGCCTTTGCTTCTTGCTCTTTTCTGTATTTAAGAGGGTTTTGCAAAATAAAGGTTTGAACTGCTTGGAACAAGTTAGAAATTACCCAGTAAAGTGTAATGGCTGATTGGAATTGCAATGCCATTACACCAACCATGATGGACATCCCGTATGTCATTATCTTGGTCATACCATTTTGAGATGACGCAGGTGTTGATAATTGACTAATGTATGTTGACAAGAAAGTAAACGCCATTGCCAAGATAGGCATGATAAAGTATGGATCCGGTTTACTCAAATCCATCCATAAAAAGCGTCCATGTTGCAATTGTGGTGTACGTAAAATAGCACCATACAAAGCATACATAACAGGCAACTGAATTACCAGAGGTAAGCACCCAGTATATGGATTTACTCCGGCTTCTTTATAAAGCTTGTTAGTTTCTCGTTGTAATAACGTTCTTGATTCAGTGTCACGTCCTGGATATTTCTTACGCAGCTCGTTAATTTGTGGCTGAATGCTTTGCATCTTAGTTGTACTTCGAATTGACATAGCATTCAAAGGTAATAAGATGACACGGACAATAATAGTAAAGATAATAATTGCCCAGCCGTAGCTATTACCCATTAATTTAGCTAGCCACAAAATGAAAGCTGACATGTAGTAAATAACCCAACGGTCCCACCAGTTACCACTTGTATGTGATACTGGTGCTACATGACCATTTGCACCCTGAGTTGCACACCCTGTTAAAACAACAGCCAAGGTGATAACAGCTAAGACTGCAAGAAGACGTTTGACATTTCTTTTAGTCAGAATGTCCTTCAATCTAATTTTCCTCAACTTCATCTGGCATTTCTTCAATGACATGTGCCAAAGCTAACGCATGTAGCAAGTTTTTGCGTACTTCAGACATATCAAAATCGCGAGCATAAGGTCGCGTAATGATTAAAAAATCAACATTTGGATTAATCTGCAATTTTTCTTCATCAATTACGGCCCGAATATAACGCTTGAGTCGATTACGTGCGACAGCGGTATGACCAACCTTCTTGCCTACAGAAATACCCACTCGAAAATGTTTATTCTCAGGTTTTTCTACTACATATATGACAAAAGCACGGTTAGCGACGGAGTCGCCAGATTCGAAAACTTGCTGGAAATCTTTTTCAGATTTTACTCGATAAGACTTTCTCAAAACGTTTCATTCCACTCTAGTAGACTAAAAAAACCACTGGGATTCAGTGGTTTAAGCAGATAAGACTTTTCTACCTTTTGCACGGCGTCTTGCTAAAACCTTACGGCCATTTGATGTGCTCATGCGCTTCATAAAACCGTGAACACGTGAACGGTGACGCTTCTTAGGTTGGTAAGTTCTTTTAGTTGTCATTATAAACTGCACCTCCATAAATTCTTTGTGCCAACTGCACAATTTCTTATTAAGGATAGCACGAATAGCAATAAAAACCAAGTATTTATTGAAAATAATACTGTGATTGTTGCTCCATATTTTTCAATTTTTTAACTCATTTTGTGTGGATAAAAAATATTTTTATTTTTCCACAACTCAAAATTCACAAATTAATCCCTATGTTTTTCCACAACTCACATCGTGTTAAAAACTTAATTCACACCATGTGGATAACGCATATGTATTTTAGATCAAAGTCTTGTTACAATAGCTTTTGCTATCCACACTATAACTGTGCATAAATTAATTGTTTCGCTTCTATCATGTCAAATTGTGCATATTCAAAACTAAAATATCCACAACTTGTTTAAACTGTTAATATTTATTTTGCTTGTGGAAAACTTTTTATTAACATGCTAAAATAAATATGCTTTTTATCAACATGGAGGAATGCAAATTGTTCGACATTGAAAAATTTTGGCAATATTTTAACGACGAAATGCGCGCTCGTTTTAATGAAATTGCCTATAATGCATGGTTTAAAAATACTAAGCCCATTTCTTATGATAAAAAAACTCATGAATTAAAAATTTTAGTTCAAAATCCTGTTGCCAAGGGCTATTGGGAGAAAAATCTTTCATCACAATTAATTCAGTCAGCATACGGTTATGCTGGAATCGAAATTCTACCTGTATTTAAGATAACTGAAGACAATGACACGCCTGAAAGAATTGTTACTCCTGAACCACAACACGATATTCGAGTTCAACAAAGAAATAGGGCGCAACAAGAATTCACTAAGGATTTAAAGTTAAACGAAAAATACACGTTTGACAATTTCGTTCAAGGTGAAGGAAATAAATTAGCTGCCGGTGCCGCATTGGCTGTCGCAGATAGTCCCGGTAGCTTTTACAATCCTTTATTTATATTTGGGGGAGTCGGTCTTGGTAAAACTCACTTGATGCAAGCAATTGGACATCAAATGCTACTTGAAAGACCCAACGCTAAAGTAGTTTATATACAGAGTGAGACTTTCGTCAATGACTTTATTAATTCAATAAAAAATAAAACACAGGACCAATTTCGCGAAAAATACAGAACCTGTGATTTATTACTAGTTGATGATATTCAATTCTTTGCTAAAAAAGAGGGAATTCAAGAAGAATTCTTCCATACTTTTGAGACTTTATATAATGATCAAAAGCAAATCGTAATGACCAGTGATCGTTTGCCAACAGAAATTCCTGATTTATCAGAACGTTTAGTTTCTCGATTTACATGGGGCTTACAAGTTGAAATTACTCCACCAGATCTTGAAACTCGTATTGCTATTTTACGAAGAAAAGCTGAATCCGAAGGCTTAACGATTGATGACAACACACTAGATTACATTGCTTCTCAAGTAGATACTAACATTAGAGAACTTGAAGGTGCTTTAGTTAAAGTGCAAGCATACGCTACTATCGAAAAAGCTGACATTGATATTAACTTAGCTAGGGAAGCTTTGGTTGATCTCAAGCTTGTACAGAAAAATCGTGGCTTACAAATTTCAAAAATTCAGGAAGTTGTCGCAAATTACTTCCAAACTTCAACTGCTGAATTAAAAGGTAAGAAGCGTGTACGACAGATTGTAGTGCCACGCCAAATTGCAATGTATCTTTCCCGTGAATTAACTGATGCAAGTCTACCTAAAATAGGACAAGAATTTGGTGGCAAAGATCACACGACAGTAATGCACGCTTATGATAAAATCGATAAGCAAATGAAAACTGATGCTGATATCAAGACGGCTGTTTTCGATCTGAAACAAATGCTTGAGCATTAATTAGAGTTTTCCACTGTGGACAACTACTCAAGTTTTACACATCTTTTTTAACCGTTACGTTTCCGTTATTTTAAGGCTTCTTATGAGTTTTCAACAGAATTCACAGGCCCTACTACTAATTAATTATATAATTAATATAAATAAAGAAAGAAAGTCACTCACCTATGGGAGGAAGAAAATGAAATTTACGATCAATCGCAACCTGTTTATTGAGAACTTGAACAATGTTATGCGTGCCATCTCATCAAGAGCTACTATTCCAATTCTTAGTGGGATCAAATTAGATTTAACAGAAGATGAATTAACTTTAACCGGTAGCGATACTGATATTTCTATCGAAATCAAGATTCCTGTAAACGAAGACTTGAATGTGGAATCTACTGGATCAATTGTTTTACCTGCTAGATTCTTCAGTGAAATTGTTAAGAAATTACCAGGTAAGGATTTCTCTTTTGAAGTAAAAGAAAGTTTCCAAACACAAATCGTATCTGAGAATAGTGAATTTACAATTAATGGATTAGATGCAAACAACTATCCACGTTTACCAGAAATTTCTGATGCTGCTTCATTTACTATTTCAGGAAAAACTTTCAGAGAAATTATCAATGAAACACAATTTGCTACTTCAAACGACCAAACAAGAGCAATTTTAACTGGTGTACGTTTCTTCTTTAATCCAGATAACATTAAAGCAGTTGCCACTGACTCACACCGTCTTTCACAAAGAACCATTGCTTTAGAAAACGGACCTCAATCAGAAACTGATTTGATCATTCCAGGTAAAAGTTTGCAAGAATTAGCTAGAATTATTGCAGAAGCAGATCCAGAAGTTAAAGTTTGCCCAGGGGATAACCAAGCACTCTTTGTAATTGGCAATCTTTCATTCTACTCACGTCTTCTTGATGGAAATTATCCAGATACTGATCGTTTAATTCCAACTGAAAAGACTACCAGCATTGAATTTGATATTCCTGAATTATCCAGTGCGCTTGAACGTGCAAGTTTGTTAACTCACGCAGGCCGCAACAACGTTGTAACTTTAACTTTGGATGTGGAAAACCAAACTGCTAAATTATCAGGTAAATCTGCTGAAATTGGTAACGTTGAAGAAGATGTTAGCTTCAGAAACCTAGAAGGCAATAATTTGGAAATTTCATTTAACCCAGATTATATGCGTGACGCTCTTAGAGCATCAGTTACTGATTCAGTAATTATGGACTTCACTAAACCACTTCGCCCATTTGTCATTAATCCTGATAAAGACGATGTCGAATTTGTTCAATTGATTACTCCAGTAAGAACTTATTAATCAAGTACACAATTTTAAGCTACTAAAAAGCCACCCTTTGCGGCAATGTCATTAAGTTAAGGCATTGACAAAACTGGTTGCTTTTATGGAACTCAAATCGTTATTGATTTGAGTTCTTTTTTTATCCTTTTTGACATTCCCTTCGTAAAATAAAAGAGGAAGGGTGAAGCCCTTCCTCTCATCGCTATATTATTCGGGTCTTTCATAGAAAGTTCAGGTATTAATATGAAAAACCTTCATACCAATATTTTAAAGCGCTTAGATCAAATTATCAACGAAACTGCAGACCATATTCATGATTTTATTGATTCGCCTTCGGCCTTTACCAGAAAGCGTAAGCTTGATGCTTTTACTTTGATTAAAACTACACTTAACATGCAGGGAAATAGTTTGGAAAAAGAACTTGATGATGCCTTTGAAGATGAAGATAAACTAATGACTGCTTCTGCTTATGTCCAACAAAAATCTAAGCTTTCTCCGACATGTTTTAAACATATTCTGCAGACATTTAATCAAGACTTATCTAATATCGAACTCTTAGATAATCATTACCGTCTTTTCGCTATTGATGGCTCTGATTTTAACCAGCTTTTCAATTCTAATTCCCAAAATATCATATTAGCCAATCAATATTCTAAAGCAATTTGTCAGGTACATGTTAATGCTTGTTATGACTTGCTTAATAATATTTATCAAGACTGTGTTTTTCAACCAAAAGCAAAAATGGATGAACGCGGCGCAGCTATCAGAATGTTAAAAAACTTGGATTGCGGACCGTATATTGTGATGATGGATCGAGGCTATACTAGTTTTAATCTGCTTGAGAATTGCAATCGTTTGCCTAACTGCTATTACGTTATTCGTACTAAAGCAGGTAAAACTGGAATTAAAGAAGTTTCCTCTTTGCCCAATCAAGAATGCGATGTCAATATCAATTGCAGAGTTACTATTTCTCATCAATATTATCTCGCTCATCATAAATATGAGAATATCCACCTGATATTGCATAAAAAGAGACATTATAAACAATATCGTTCCAAGAATACTGTGGATTCGCGCTGGGATTTTGAAGATTTTTGTACGGTTAAATTTAGAGCCTGCAAATTTAGGATTAATGATCCAGATTCTGGTAAAGAAGAATGGGAGGTTGTTTTAACCAATTTGAATCGAAAAGACTTCCCGCTGTCACGCATAAAAGATTTGTATCATCTCCGCTGGGGGATTGAAAACTCATTCAGAAAGCTAAAGTATGATCTGGGCTCAGTACAATTTCATTCTAAACAAGATGACTTTATTGAGATGGAAATTTTAGCTCATATGATCATGTTCAACGTAAATAGTCAGATAGATTGCCAGGCAGATGTACCGCAAGAGCATTGCAAATATAGCTATATCATCAATTTTAAGATGGCTTGTTCTGTAATTCATAAGCACTATTTGAAATCTTCATCTGATCAAATCTTTTTCAAAATTTTAAGACGAATAAGCAGATATACTGTCCCGATCAGACCAGGACGCAAGAGTAAGCGTACTATGAAAGTTCAATCTCCTGTTTATTTTATATATAGAGTAGCCTAGCAGAAAAAATCAGCTATTTTAAAAATAGCTTTTTTGGCATGTAAAAAAGAACTCAAATCAATAATGATTTGAGTTCCATAAAAGCAACCAGTTTTGTCAATGTCTTAACTTAATGACATTGCCCTTTGCGGTGGCTTTTATTTTTCTGATTTTTTGTTTAACGCGTCAAAAAACGGCTTATATAATTTTTTATTCACCCTAGTGTGATTAGTTTGATTTTCAAAAAAACGCTTATAACGCTTTAAATAGCGTTTTAAGTTTGTTATTTTTGTTGAAAACTAATATAATTATATAGGTATAAAGGGCATTGAAGGTGAGTATTATCAAGTATTTTACAATTACAGGCGAGTACATTACTTTGGGACAATTTCTGAAGGAGGAAAGCTTTATTTCATCCGGTGGACAAGCAAAGTTTTATTTGCAAGATAATCCTGTAACTTTAAATGGAGAACTCGAAAACCGACGTGGTAAAAAATTGTACGTTGGTGATCGTTTACTCGTTAATGGACAAGAATACGAATTTCGGTAGGAAAATTAATGTATCTTGATCATTTCACTGTGCAAAACTTTCGCAACTTAAAAAAGTTGGATGTGGACTTTGACCCAAACGTCAATATTTTTATTGGCAAGAATGCACAAGGGAAAACAAATTTGCTAGAAGCAATTTATTTTTTGGCATTAACACGTTCTCATAGAACCAATAGTGACAAAGAGTTAATTGGTTTTGGCGGAGAATACACAAATTTGTTGGGACATGTGCAAAAGAGTCAAGTTGATTTAACTTTGCGAGTGTTAATCACAAAAAAGGGTAAAAAAGTGTGGATAAATCGAGTTGAGCAAAGTAAATTATCCAAATACGTTGGTCAGCTAAATGCAATTTTATTTTCTCCTGAGGATTTGGAGTTGATAAAGGGTGCACCAGCACTGCGGCGTAGATTTATGGATCAAGAATTTGGTCAAATCAACTCGGAATATTTATATTTTGCCAGCAAGTATCGCCAAGTACTGATTCAAAAGAATAATTATTTAAAGCAGCTATCTAAGGGCAAAGCAAAAGACAAAATTTTTCTGGATGTTTTGTCAGATCAGCTGGCAGGTATTGCGGCAGAGGTTATTTCTCGCCGCTTTAAATTTTTACGATATTTGAGTCATTATGCAAGCGATGCTTATGCACATATTAGCTTGGGCGGTGAAAAACTTGCGATCGCGTACCATCCGTCTGTTTCAGATATTAATGCAGATGACAGTACTGAAACGATCTATCAGAAAATTTTGGCAAGTTATGAGCGCAACAAGGCAGTCGAAATCCGCAAAGGAACTACCACATCTGGTCCACACCGTGATGATATTGAGTTTAGACTTGATGGCAAAAATGCTCATTTATATGCTTCGCAAGGGCAGCAGCGATCTATTGCTCTTAGCGTAAAACTCGCGGAAATTCAATTGGTTCACCAGTTGACTGATGAATATCCGCTGCTCTTATTAGATGATGTCATGAGTGAATTGGATCATGGTCGTCAGAGTGCACTTCTTAATTATATTCACGGTAAAACCCAAACGTTTATTACCACAACGGATCTTGAGGGGATTTCTTGGGAAATAATTAAAAAGCCACGTGTGTACCACATTCAATCAGGCAAAATTAGTTTGGAGAAGGAGAATTAAATGGCTGATAAATCAAAAGAAAATCTTGATAAGGTCAAAAAATATGAAAAAGAGGCCGACAAGTATAATGCCAGTCAAATTCAAGTCTTAGGTGGTCTTGAGGCTGTTCGTAAGCGTCCTGGTATGTATATCGGTTCGACTAGTTCTCAAGGTTTGCACCACTTGGTGTGGGAAATTATTGATAACAGTATTGATGAACGACTTGCTGGTTTTGCTACCAAGATAGATGTAACTATCAACGAGGACGGTAGCGTTACTGTTCAAGATGATGGTCGTGGTATTCCTGTGGATATCCAAAAGAAAACTGGCCGTCCAGCACTTGAAACTGTCTTCACTGTTCTTCACGCCGGCGGTAAGTTTGGCGGTGGCGGATACAAGGTTTCAGGTGGTTTGCACGGTGTAGGTGCATCAGTTGTTAACGCCTTATCCACAAAGCTTGATGTTACTGTTATGCGTGATGGCAAGAAGTACTTTATTGACTTTGATCACGGCCGTGTAAAGGATGAAATGAAGCAAATTGGCACAGTTCCACTTAGTGAACACGGTACTATTGTTCATTTTTATCCAGATCCTGACATTTTCACTGAAACTACAGTTTTTGATGACAAGATCTTAAAGAACAGAATTCGTGAATTAGCCTTTTTGAACAAGGGATTAACACTTACATTTACGGATAAACGTAAAGACACTGCAGAAACTGATGTGTATAAGTATGAGGGTGGTATCAAGGAATACGTTGCCTTTTTGAACAAGGGACAAGAAGTATTATTTGATGAACCTATCTATGTAGAAAGTACCTACAATGGAATCGATGTCGAAGTAGCTTTGCAATATACAAATGGCTACAAGACAACCTTGATGACTTTTGCCAACAATATCCACACCTATGAAGGTGGGATGCACGAAGCTGGATTCAAGACTGCTTTAACACGTGTGGTTAATGATTATGCACATAAGGCTAAGATCTTAAAGGACAAGGATGATAACCTTTCCGGTGAAGATATTCGTGAAGGTATGACTGCCGTTGTCTCAGTTAAGCACCCTAATCCACAATTTGAAGGTCAGACTAAGACCAAGCTTGGTAACTCAGATGCTAGAACCGCTGTTGATAAGTCATTCTCTGAAACCTTTAGCCGTTTCTTGATGGAAAATCCTTCAGTTGGACGCAAGATTGTTGAAAAAGGTCAATTGGCTGAGCGTGCTAGAACTGCAGCTAAGCGTGCACGTGAAGTAACGCGTAAAAAGTCTGGTTTGGAAATTGCTAACTTACCAGGTAAGCTTGCCGACAACACCAGTAACGATCCAAGCATTTCAGAATTGTTCATCGTTGAGGGTAACTCAGCCGGTGGTTCTGCTAAGCAAGGTAGATCTCGTTTAACACAAGCTATTTTGCCTATCAGAGGTAAGATTTTGAATGTGGAAAAAGCTTCAATGGATCGAATTTTGGCTAACCAAGAAATTAGATCTTTATTCACAGCTTTAGGCACAGGCTTTGGAGCAGACTTTGATGTTTCAAAAGCACGTTACCACAAGTTGATTATCATGACAGATGCCGATGTCGATGGGGCTCACATTAGAACACTTCTTTTGACACTGTTCTACAACTACATGTGTCCAATGATCGACAAGGGATATGTTTACATCGCTCGTCCACCTCTGTACCAAGTTCGTCAAGGCAAAGTAGTTAAGTATCTTGATACAGACGAAGAATTACATGACTATTTAGGCAGCTTGCAACCAAGTCCAAAGCCTGTAGTTCAACGTTATAAGGGACTTGGTGAAATGGACCCAGAACAGCTTTGGGAAACTACCATGAACCCTGAAAATAGACGATTAGATCGTGTAAGTCCTGAATATGCTAGAGATGCTGATGCGGTCTTTGAACTTTTGATGGGTAATGAAGTTGCACCTAGACGTGACTTTATCCAAAAGAACGCTAAGTACGTAGAAAACTTGGATGCATAGGAGGTTTTAAATGGACGAGAATCAAACTCAAGATCATAGAATTAGAAATGTTGATCTAACTAGCATGATGCGTAGTTCCTTCTTGGACTATGCCATGTCAGTTATTGTGGCACGTGCTTTGCCTGATGTTCGTGATGGTTTAAAACCAGTACAGCGTCGTATTCTTTACGGAATGAGTGAACTAGGTGTAACGCCTGATAAGCCATACAAGAAGAGTGCCAGAATTGTTGGTGAAGTTATGGGTAAATTCCACCCACACGGTGACTCATCAATTTATTTGGCTATGGCTCACATGGCACAAGATTTCTCATACCGCTACATGTTAGTCGACGGACACGGAAACTTTGGTTCTGTCGATGGGGATGAACCAGCCGCAATGCGTTATACCGAAGCTAGAATGAGCAAGATTGCTGTGGAAATGCTTCGGGATATTAACAAGAATACGATCGACTGGCAAAGAAACTATGATGATACCGAAAATGAACCAGTAGTTTTGCCAGCTAGAATCCCTAACTTGCTTGTTAACGGTGCTAACGGTATCGCCGTTGGTATGACTACTAACATTCCACCTCACAACTTGAGTGAAGTTATTAGTGGTTTGCACATGTTGATGAAAAATCCTGATGCAACTACCAAGGACTTGATGAAAGTTATCCCAGGACCTGACTTTCCAACAGGCGGAATTATCATGGGTCGTGGCGGAATTTACCGCGCTTATGAAAGTGGTAAAGGTAACATTGTTGTTCGTGCTAAGACCAATATTGAAACCGAAAAGAGCGGTCGTGAACGCATAATCGTAAGTGAAATTCCATTTATGGTTAATAAGGCTGAATTGGTTAAGAAGATTGCTGATTTGGCTCGTGAAAAGATCATCGATGGTATTACCGGTGTTCGTGATGAATCTGACCAGACTGGTATGAGAATTACGATTGATATCCGTAGGGATGCAAGTGCGAGCGTTGTTTTGAACAATTTGTTCAAGCAAACTCAAATGCAAGCTAACTTCGGTATGAATATGGTTGCTATCGTTGATGGTGCTCCGCACTACTTAACTTTAAAGCAAATGCTGCAATACTACTTGGATCACCAAGAAGACGTTGTAACGCGTAGAACCAAGTTCGAATTAGCTAAAGCCGAAGCAAGGGCACATATTCTTGAAGGTTTAAGAATTGCGCTGGACAACATTGATGAAATTGTCCACATCATTCGTAGCAGTCATTCAAGTGATATTGCAAAGGCAACTTTGATCAGTCGCTTTGGCCTTGATGATAAGCAATCTCAAGCTATTTTGGACATGAGATTAGTTCGTTTGACAGGCTTGGAACGTGACAAAGTTGAAGCTGAATACAAAGATTTGCAAGCTAAGATTGCTGATTACAAAGATATTCTTGCTAAACCAGAACGAATTGATAAGATCATCTACGATGAATTGCTTGATATTCAAAAGCGTTTTGGCGATAAGCGTAGAACTGAAATCGGTGCTAGCGAAGTCGTTTCAATCGAAGATGAAGATTTGATTGAAAAGCAAAATATTCTTTTGACTGTAACGCATAACGGCTACATCAAGAGAATGCCTATCCAAGAATTTAAGACCCAAAACCGTGGTGGTAAAGGTATCAAGGGTATGGGTGTTCAAGACGGCGACTTTATTGAACACTTGATTTACTCAAGTACGCACGACATGCTCTTATTCTTCACTAACGCAGGTAAGGTTTACTCAAAGAAAGCCTACGAAATTCCTGAATACGGCAGAATGGCTAAAGGTTTGCCAGTAGTTAACTTGCTCCAATTAGAAAAGGGCGAAAAAGTTCAAACTGTAATCAACATTCCTGAAAATGCGGATGACAATTACTTGTTCTTTATCACCAAGATGGGGACAGTTAAGAGAACACACGTCAGTGAATTTTCTAATATTCGAAACAGTGGATTGATTGCACTTACTCTTCGCGATGGGGATGAATTGAGTAATGTATTAACCACTGATGGCAATCAAAATATTTTGATTGGTACCCACTTAGGTTACGCTGTTACCTTCAATGAAAGTGATGTTCGTGCTATGGGTAGAACTGCTGCCGGTGTCCGCGGAATTAACTTGCGTGACCACGATTACGTTGTCGGCTCAGGCGTTTTAGGCAAAGACGATCAAGTCTTAGTAATTTCTGAAAAAGGTTACGGAAAACGTACAGCTGCAGCTGAATATCCAGTTAAAGGACGTGGCGGTAAAGGTATCAAGACCGCTAATATCACTGAAAAGAACGGTCCTCTTGCCGGTGTAATTGTTGTTAACAAGGGCACAGACATCATGGTGATTACTACAAACGGTATTATGATTCGCTTTAAGACTAAGGACGTTTCTGAAACTGGACGTAGCACTATGGGTGTTCGTTTGATTAAGGTTAATGATGATAGCAAGGTTGCAAGTTTAACAATCGTGCCAAATGAAGCTGATCAAGATCAAACTGATGACGAAGAATAATTAAAAATAAAAAATTTCAATTTCTAAAAAAATTATCAAACTTTTTTGCGTAATAAATAGTGAGCAGTAAAAAACTGCCAGGATCACGTGAAAAACTGTTTGGTAATTTTTTATTTATATGCTAGAATTAGAAATTGCGAGTAATATTTCAATTACTCCTTGTTCTTGATTTTAGCAAGAACCATATAGTCCAAAAGGAGGTGCAATAGTCATGGCAACTACAAAGTACGAAGTAACTTACATCATCAAGCCAGATGTTGACGAAGATAACAAGAAGGCTCTCGTAGAAAACTACGACAAGGTTATCGCTGATAACGGTGGTGCTATGGTAGAATCCAAAGACTGGGGCAAGCGTCGTTTCGCATATGAAATTGATAAGTATCGTGAAGGTACTTACCACATTATGACTTTCACTGCTGACAACGCTGACGCAGTTAACGAATTTGGCCGTTTGTCAAAGATCGACAACATGATCTTACGTTCAATGACTGTTAAGTTAGACAAATAATTTTAATTTATTATCGATGTGATTTAGGAAAGGGAGGACATAAGTATGATTAATAGAGTTGTACTTGTTGGCCGATTAACACGTGATCCTGAATTGCGTACTACTGGGAGCGGAATCTCGGTTGCTACGTTTACTCTTGCTGTTGACCGTCAATTTACAAATAGTCAAGGTGAGAGAGGCGCAGACTTCATTAGCTGTGTAATTTGGAGAAAATCTGCAGAAAACTTCTGCAACTTTACTTCCAAAGGTTCGTTGGTTGGTGTAGATGGCCGAATTCAAACCAGAAGTTATGATAATAAAGATGGGCAAAGAGTATATGTAACAGAAGTTGTTGTTGATAACTTCGCATTGCTTGAATCACGTAAAGATCGTGAGGCCCGCGGTCAAAATGGTGGTTATACACCAAATGCTGGAAATAATAGTGCACCAAGCACTAACAATTTCCAAAATAATGGTGGATCTCAAAATAATAATCCACAGAATAATAACAATCAAAATGCTTCACAAGATCCATTCGCTGGATCAGGCGATACGATTGATATTTCTGATGATGATCTTCCATTCTAAAAAATAAATTTAAGAAAGGATTCTAGGACATGGCTCAACAAAGAAGAGGTGGCCGTCGTCGTCGTAAGGTTGACTACATTGCAGCTAACCACATCGATTACGTTGACTACAAAGATGTAGATCTGTTGAAACGTTTTATCTCAGAAAGAGGTAAGATTTTACCACGTCGTGTTACTGGCACTAGTGCTAAGAACCAACGTAAAGTAGCTAATGCAATTAAGAGAGCTCGTATCATGGGCTTATTGCCATTCGTTGCTGAAGACTAATTTAGATCGAATAAAAACCAAGATACTCAGGGATTATTTCCTGGGTATTTTTTTAGTCTCATCTTTTTAATCCACATGCGTAATAAGGTATAATTGACACTGATATAGTTTACTCTTATAGGAAGGATCTTCATGAAAGATTTTTTACATAAGCTTGAATTGCCTGAGTTTATTAAGGATTCAAGATTAACAGCTTCCGTGATAATCATTTTGGCGCTTTCCTTATTAGGGAGCATAATTGCAATGATTATGAATCCGTTATTCGGATTAGCAATGGTATTGGTTTTTATTTTAACCGTTGCTTTTGCATTTTATGGAACCTATATTTTGGCAGGTAATGCAAATAGCTTTGCAGTTAATTTGTCTTATCGCATAAAGCGCAGTGAACAAGAAGCAATGATCAAAATGCCTCAGGGTATTTTGTTATATGATTCTGATCACCAAATTCAATGGGTTAACCCATATTTGCAATTGTATTTAAAAGATACAGATTTGGTAGGTCACACTATTGAAGCAGTTGATCCGGATTTGAATAAATTGCTCAATGAAGTAATTGAGGCTAAAACATCAGAGAACCATATCGTCGATTGGGATGGACATCGCTTTGAGATGGTGGTTCAAGATAACCTGGGCGTAATTTATTTATTGGATATTACGCGCTACGCAAAAATTGAAGATAAGTATAAGGCTGAACGTCTGGCTATTGGACAAATATTCATCGATAACTATGATGAATTAAGCGAAACCATGCATGATCAAGAATTAACCAGCATGAGTTCTTACGTACAAAACACGTTGAGTAATTATGCTAAGAAGTTCCAGGCCTATTTAAAACGAATTGATGAAGACCATTTTCTTTTGCTGGTTCACATGCAGGATTTAGCAGAAATGGAAAAAGACAAATTCTCCGTTTTAGATAAGGTGCGTCAAGAAACTAGCCGTAACAATACGCCATTGACTTTATCTATGGGGATTGCGTTTGGTAGTGACTCATTATCTGAAATTGCTAACCAAGCTCAATCTAACTTAGATTTAGCCCTTGGTCGAGGCGGGGACCAGGTTGTTTTGCGTCAGCCAGGCAAAGATGCTCGCTTTTATGGTGGTAAATCTAATCCAATGGAGAAACGAACTCGGGTTAGAGCAAGAATGGTTTCTCAAGCAATTAGTGAGTTGTTTAAGGACGCAGATCGTGTCTTCGTAGTAGGACACCAACGCCCAGACATGGACTCTGTCGGTAGTGGTATTGGTGTAGTAAAATTAGCTCGTCTTCATGGCGTTAAAGCTAACTTTGTTCTTGATACCAATAAAACTAACTATGACGTTGGACGTCTAGTCACACGTATGCAACAAAAGAATCAGGATAAAGATATTTTCATCAGTCCTGAAGAGGCTCTAGCTGAAGTGACCGATAAATCGATGTTGGTTATGGTAGACCACTCTAAGTATTCAATTACTTATTCACAGCCTTTATATGATCGGTTGAAAAACAGAATTATCGTAATTGATCACCACAGACGAGGCGAAGAATTCCCAGAAAATCCAATGCTTACATACGTTGAACCATATGCTTCATCAGCCTGTGAACTGGTTACTGAAATGATTGAATACCAGCAGCCAGCTAATGGCAAACGTGTCTTAACCGACCTTGAAGCAACGGCAATGCTTGCTGGTATCGTGGTTGATTCAAAGGAATTCTCACTTAGAACTGGTACTAGAACGTTCGATGCCGCAAGTTACTTGCGTTCAATCGGTGCCGATTCAGCTGTAGTAAGCATGTTGTTAAAAGAAGACATTGATAGTTTCCTTGAACGCACACACCTAGTATCAACTCTTAAGATGGTTAAGCCACATATGGCTGTACTTTGCGGTCCTGATGATAAAATTATCGATCCAATTATTACCGCACAAGCAGCTGATACTGCCCTTGATTTGGAAAATGTAGGTGCAAGCTTTGCCATCACAAGACGTAGTCAAGATACGATTGGTATTTCTGCTCGTTCAATGGGTAAAATCAATGTTCAAATTATAATGGAAAAGCTCGGCGGTGGTGGACACCTTTCAAATGCGGCAACGCAGATTAAGGGTGTTACTATTGAAGAGGCAAAACAAAAATTGCTTAAGGCAATTGATGAATATGAAGAAGAAAACGATTAATTAAAAGGGGGACCTGAGAATGAAGGTTATTTTTACACAAGACGTTAGAGGTCGAGGCAAGCGTGGACAAGTTAAGGAAGTTCCAGACGGTTATGCACAAAACTATTTAATCAAGCGTGGTCTTGCTAAGGCAGCTACTAAGGGTAACATGAACACCTTAAAGCGTGTTGAAGCTAATGAAAAAGCTGCTTATGAAGCAGAAAAGGCTGAAGCAGAAAAAGTTAAGGCAGAACTTGAAAAAGACAGCACTATTGTTAACTTCAAGTCAAAGGCTGGTAACGATTCTCGTTTGTTTGGTTCAATTTCAAGCAAGAAGATTGTTGAAGGTCTTGAAAAGCAATACGGCATCAAGATTGATAAGCGTAAGTTGAATTTGCCAGAACCAATCAAGACTTTGGGTTACACTAACGTTCACGTTAAGTTATTCAAGGGCGTTGAAGGAACTATTCGCGTTCACGTTACTGAACAAGACTAATTATTTTTATAAAAGTGGTTGTGATTGATGGATAATATTGTTTCTCAACAGATTCCACACGACTCTGACGCTGAAAAAGCCGTTTTGGGTGCGATTTTCATAGATCCAGAAGCGATTGCTGATGCCAGTGCGATTGTGCAACCTGAAGATTTTTATGAGCGGGCAAATCAGATTATTTACCAGGCAATGCTGGATTTGTCTGACCGCGGGGATGCAATTGATCCACTGACTCTTCAGGATGAGTTGAACAAGCGAAATCAGTTGGATGATATAGGCGGAATTGGCTATGTTTCTGAATTAGCTATGGCTACGCCAACTGCAGCGCATGTGAACTTTTATGCACAAATTGTGCACAAGAAGGCACTGCTTAGAAGATTGATTTCAGCCAGTCAAAATATTATTACTAATGCCATTAATGGCTCAGATGATGTAACAGATATTCTTGATGACGCGGAAAGCGAGATCATGAATGTCTCATCTGAAAACAATACTGGTGGCTTTAGATCAATTAAGGAAGTTGTTAATTCAACGATTAATGATATTAACAATCTTCCTGAAGATAATAATATGGTGACTGGTCTGCCAACTGGATTCTATGAGCTAGATAAAATGACTACTGGTTTCCACGATGATGAATTGATCATTATCGCGGCTCGTCCTGGTGTTGGTAAAACTTCCTTTGCATTAAACGTAGCCCAATATGTAGGGTTGCACACAGATAAGTCTGTAGCAATGTTCTCACTAGAAATGAGTGGTGAACAACTTGTGCAAAGAATGTTAGCTTCTGAAGGTTTAATTGATTCTCAGCACCTCAGAACTGGTCAATTAAACCAAGAAGAATGGCACAATTTGGTAATGGCAGCAGGTTCGCTTGCCAGTACCGATATTTTCATTGATGATACTCCGGGTATCAAAATGAGTGAAATTCGTGCCAAATCACGGCGCCTTGCTAAAGAAAAAGGCAATTTAGGGCTAGTTGTTGTCGACTACTTGCAGTTGATTGAAGGTCCACGTAGTGAATCACGGCAACAAGAAGTTTCCGCAATTTCTAGACAACTTAAAAAGCTCGCTAAGGAGCTTCACGTGCCCGTCATTGCCCTTTCACAGTTGTCACGGTCAGTTGAGCAGCGTCAAGATAAACGGCCTGTATTGTCCGATATTCGTGAATCTGGGTCAATTGAACAGGATGCCGATATCGTTTCGTTTCTATATCGTGATGACTACTATCGTGATGAGCCAGAAGACGGCGAAAATAGTGGTAGTAGTAGCGAAGTTGGAGCAGAAGACGATAACGGTGAAGTTGAAGTAATTATTGAAAAGAACCGTTCAGGTAGTCGTGGGACAGTTAAATTGATGTTCTCGAAGCCATATAACCGCTTCTCGAACCTTGATTATGCACATGATGATCCTGATGGAAATTAAGCACATGTTAAAAGCATGTGCTTTTTTTATGCAAAAAAAACACGAATATTGTTTGAAATAAGTTGATATAAAATCATAGATTTATATAATATAGAAACAATAAACGCAAATATAAATAATATAATTCGTGTTTTGTATTGAAATCTGAAAATTATTCTGGTATACCTATTTATGAGATCAAAAACATCAATGAATTTTTGGAGGATTTTTAAATCTATGAAGTTTAAAAAGGTATTAGTCGGTGCATTAGCAGTTTTAGCTACTGTCTCACTTGCCGCATGTTCAAATAATAAAAAGAGTTCATCTGCATCATTAAATGATCCTAAGGAATTGAACGTTGAATTTGTGCCAAGTACACAAGCAAACAAGATGGAAGCTAAGGCAAAGCCACTTGGAACACTTTTGCAAAAGCAATTGCATATTCCAGTTCACGTAACAGTTTCTACCGATTACAGCGGCTTAGTTGAAGCAATGTCATCTAAGAAAGTTGATGTTGGTTTCATGCCACCTTACTCATACATTCTTGCTCATAAGCGTGGAATTGCAGATGTTCTTTTGCAAGCTGAACGTTACGGCTATGATGAGCCATCTGGTAAGATGAACCACACCTTAATGCACAAATACCGCGGCATGATCGTAGTTAAGAAGGGTTCTAAGATTAAATCTTGGAAAGACCTTAAAGGTAAGAAAATTGCGATCGGTGACCCAAGTTCTTCATCCGGTTACGTTTACCCAGTTGCTGAACTTTACAAGAAAGGTTTAAACGTAACTAAAGACTGTAAGTTGGTTAACATCAAGGGTGACGACCAAGAAGTATTGTCAGTCTTAAACGGTGACGTTGATGCCGCATTCGTCTTCTCAGATGCACGTAACATCGCAGCTCAAGATGATAAGAAGGCTATGACCGACGTTGTACCAATCTACTTCACTAAATGGATTCCTAACGACACAATCGCAGTTAGAAAAGATATGCCTAAGAAGTTTAGAGCTAAGCTTTCTAAAGCATTCAAGAATATTGCTAAGTCTAAGAAAGGTAAGAAAATCATCGAAAGTATCTACAACCACTACGGCTATGTAGATGCTAAGGATTCAGACTTTGATGGTTTGCGTCAATACCAAAAGATCGTTAACAAGGCTACTGGTAGCAACAATAACTAAAACTAAACAAAGCAATAAACAATAATTAAGGACCTGCTTAAAAAGTAGGTTCTTTTTTGATATAAATGCTATGTAGTTTCGGTTAAAATATAAGTAATAGTAAAGTCATGTGGTAATAAGTCAAATGAAAGGCATGATATTTGTTCTCTTTGATCAGAATTTTGAGTATATGAAACTAAGCCTTACTC
>NZ_CABUIW010000012.1 GCF_902491705.1 uncultured Lactobacillus sp.
TTGTTCTTTATTAAATTTAGTCATAATAAAAGACCCAAAAGTGTCTAACTTTTGGGTCTCACTTCAATTTGAGTGGGATTGGGGTATTTTTTTGTTTAACTTATTTATAAAATCCTGGAGCCTTTAAGCTATAAGCTTTGCCAGCTGTCATATCATATTGAACAATTTCATAATCTTTAAGTAGAGCCTGTTGAGATGAGGTTAAAGTCTTTGCATCGACTTTTTGGCCTTTTTGATTAATGAGTTCAAAGCCCTTGTTACCAGCGTAATTAATAGTAATTGCTGGTAATTTTTCATGGATTTCAGTTAATAAAGCCTGATATGGCGTAACTTTAGAATCAGTTTGTTCAAGCATCATCGCAATAAAGTCAGAGCTGTTCACATAAGCACTCTTACTATTTAGTTTAGTCTTAGCACCATGTTCACGGGCATATTTATTTGAATAAATAAAGTAGCGGGTAGAGTGCATTTGGACCGGATATCTGCTGGTGTAAGTTTGTGACAAGACATCAGGGTAGTGGTCACCATAAAAGACAATTGTGATTGGCTTTTTAATCTTATTGATTTGACCGATAAATTGCTTCACTGCTTGATCAGTGTATTGAACACCTTTAACGTAAGTTGCCATTTGTTGCTTAACTGAACCGCCTTTAAATAGATCACCAGAGATCTTGCCCATATATTCGTTATGTGGGTACCAATTGTTATAAGGCATATGGTTTTGAATGGTAATTAGGTTAATGAATTGACCACCTTTTTGACTATTGATTTGTCTTAAACCATTGTCATAAGCAGTAAAGTCAGAATTGTATGGATCAGATCCGAACTTCTTTTGATCAATGATCTTATATTTAGAACCTAAGTAAACGAATTTATCGAACTTAAATCTCTTGAAGTCTTCAATTCTTGAGTAGTAAGTGCCGATGAATGGGTGGACTGCAGACTTGTAATTAAAGCCCATTCCAATGGTTGGGTAGTACTTGTAATTAGGAACAATTTGAACATAAGGGGTCAAAGTGGTCTTGAACATCCCCATATTAAAGCCGGTTAAAGTCTCCCATTCCATATTGGCAGTGCCGCCACCGTAGCCAGCACTAAGCATATAACCGTAAGTTGATTTATTCTTTAAACTTTGAATATATTTGACTGGATTTGGAGCAGATTTATCAATCTTAATAGTTGGGAAAGTATAAGGATCGACAAAAGCTTCACTTAAGTTAAAAATGATCGTTTGCTTCTTTAAAGGAACCTTTCTTGTTTTATTAATTTCAGCCGCAACCTTCGTGTATTTTTGATCTATTTGCTTGATTGCAGTTTCAGAATAATTTTCTGGCTGATTCATGATTTGCAAATCAATATAATTCAAGAAGTTTAAAACTGGACCATTGATTTGAATATCACGCTCAGGATTTCTGAATGATTGAATATTGTCAAAACCGCGGTTGAGGTAGTAAATCACGCTGCCGTCATGATTAAAGCGCATTGGCGTTAAAAATAACAATAAGCTGAGTAAAGCCCATACACCTCTTTTAATCAGCGAACTTTGCTTTTTAATAGGAACTTTGACTTCTAAGAAGATGTCTAAAAGAATAACCGCAATTAAGATGATGCCAACTGTGATCAATAAGCTTTGCCCCACCATTGGAACTAGCGTCTTAAAGTTGGATGCCTCGGATAATTCACTAGGATAGATTGGCTCACCACGTAAATTCAATTTAACTTTGTTAGCAATAGCCCAGCCGATGATTAAAACGCTGACTAAAGTAATAGAGGTCCAGTAGCGAGTAGTTACAAAATAAAGAATAGTGAATAAGGCATACAAGAAAATTGTCGTAAGGATGATTGCAAAGAATTTAGTTCCTAATAAGAAGACAACAGCATTGATATTTTTAGCGGTTGAAATTTGAATCCGAAGATTATTTGATTCAATTAAAAATGAAGCAAAGCTTATTAGATAAAGCCATGTCCAGGTTAAGATGGTGACTTTATGCTTGTTAAGCCAAAGCCCCAATTTTAGCCAGCTATCTTCAATAATTTCAATTAGATTGTTATGACTCTCAAAATACTGAAGCTGAATTCGAAATGACTTGATCTTGAAGAGATAGCGTTTGTAGAGCTGGTTTAATAAGTAGCTAACAATCATCATAATGACGATCATGATGAACTTATTGATGCCGGCACTAGGAGTTATTCGGAAAGAACTCATGAAATGTGCTGAAATGGGTGCTTGCATGAAAATAATCACCGGAATAAAGTAGCGCATTTCATGATCTGTTAAAATTGCAATTACCTTTTTGAAGATTAAGAAGGCTGCTAAAACCATGATGAGCATCAATGGTGAAGTTGGATTATTCAAAAATTCTCTGTTCCAAGTTCCGCCACTTCTTTGTGATAAAGCTTGGTACCAGAAAACACCATTAAAGCCCGGAACACCAATGAAGATAGCGATAAAGGAGACAATGCCAGCAGGGATTAGCCACTTGGCAGTAATTTGAGTTTTAGCTAAGAACATTCCCCAAGCAAAATAGAGAATCAAATAAATTCCATAGATAGAATATCTAAATGACATCGTCCCTGCACTTGTGGCAAAGCCTAATGTAGTAAGTAGACTGAGCAGTAGAAGATTTTGACGTGTGGTCAATTTTTGCTGTAAGTCAAAGATGTAAGGTTGAACCAGCAAGCTGAAAATGATAGCTGATAATAATACGGAAGTGCTGGTCAAGATAGGGAAGAAAACGCCCCATAAGTCCCACGTATTAAAATCATTGAGGTTGTGGCAGAAGAAGGTTAAATAGTAGAGTACTAAAGTCACAACTGCAATTAGCCAAAGTTTAAAGCTTTCGGCGGGATGCACTTTTTTCTTGCTGTAAACCGCTCCGAATACCATTGGTACGAAGATCAAAGTGGCATTCTTAGCCATATTTGGAACAAACCTTAATAGACTACCTAGAGGAAGACGACTGAAGCTGGCACTAAAATCAAATGCTTCTGCAATCATGAAAAAGCTAGCCAGAAGTAGGCAAATTATTTTGAAAATTGATAAGCTCTTGGAATTTCTTTGATTCATTGATAATCAGGTCCTTAGTAAAAATGTTCTATATTTAATTCTCACTTTCATAACTGCTGTAAATATGGAAATCTTGTAATTGATCGCTGCCAAATTCAAAACCAGCTTTGATATTGCGCTGATTTTGGTAAGTTTCATTATTTTCGATCGTCTCAGGCTTTAAGCCTAATTCGCTTCTGCAGTAGTCAGACACTCGTTGCAATTCTTTAGTAGGTTGAATTTGGTAAGCGCCATCGCCAATCATCGCACTGTAGCCATGGAGATAATCATTTTTAACGTTGTTAGTGCAAGAGCGGTAATTAACGGCGATTTGCTCTAATGCATTAAAAGGTAAATTAGTCCGGACGTTGTTAGAAACAGAATCTAAAATAGGCTCTAAATTAGTTAAGGAATTAACTGAATCGGCTTTTTGGATTAGCTTAGTAATTACTTGGCGCTGTCTTTGTTCACGGCCGTAGTCGCCTAGCGGATCCTGATAACGCATTCGTGAATATGCCAGAGCAGCCTTACCGTTAAGGTGGGTTAATTGACCTTTTTTAAAAGAAAAGCCATCGTATTTAAAACTTAAATTAGGTCGTAAGTTAATGCCGTTAACATAGCTGACCATTTTGGTAATTCCGCCCATGTTGATAATGGCGTAGTATTTGATCGGAACGTTGATTAGTTTTGAAACAGAAGCCATCGACATCTTTGCACCACCAATTTGGTAGGCTGCGTTAATTTTTTGTACTTCAAAATTTTTAGTTCCAATCATTTGGGCCATACTGTCTCGTGGAATTGAAACCAAACTATATTGTTTTTTTTGCGGGTTAACAATTGCCAGGATAATCGTATCTGTATTGCCAAACTTATCTTTTCGATTCAGCGCACCAGTGTCAGTCCCCATTAATAAGACTGCAAACTTATGCTGGCCGTTGAATTCTCCGCGCTTAATTGTGGTTTTATTTTGTGAATCATAAGTTTTATTGACAGCGGATTTTGTCTTGGAATAAAGGTTATTAAAGAAAACACCAATTCCTAATAAAACTAGCATGACTGCAATGAAGCAAAACCATTTATGCTTTCGAGCACGCATTTTGCTTAATTGCACGCGACTCTGATTTGGTCTTTTCTCCATGTTTAACACCTCTTTCGTAATTCATTAGTACTATAGTGCCCTCATAAAAGAAGATCCAATACATTAATTACATGAGAGATATTAAAAAAATAGATAATTAAAGCCCGAGAATACAAAAAAGCTAATAGTCATACAAGAAAATGACTATTAGCTTTTAGGTTTTACTTCAAATCTTCTTTAATTTTGGTAGTAGAAATACCAGGTGTACGTGGCAGGTAAACCACATCGCAATATGGCTTTAAAAAGTCGAATTTGCCTTTCCAGTCGTCGCCCATCACGAAAGTATCAATATCGTATTTCTTCACATCGTCGATCTTTTGATCCCAATCTTTTTCAGGGATGACCTTATCGACGTAGCGGATAGCTTCCAAGATGTATTTTCTTTCTGGATAAGTGTTGTAGGCTTCCTTGTGCTTTTTGAATTCATTGAACTCATCAGTTGAAAGACCCACGATTAGATAGTCGCCTAATTCTTTTGCTCTTTTAAGAAGGCGCACATGACCATAGTGAAGCAGGTCGAAAGTACCATAAGTAATTACTCGTTTCATAATATCTCCTTTAATTAAATATACCCAAAAATCCTCTCATTTTAATGTGGGGATGGATAGAACTTGCTGTCTTTGACTGTATTATAAACTTGATCATTGATGTATTTTTCAACGATTTCTTTTGACATGTTTCCTATGCTACCAAAGTAGTAAGATGGTGACCATAAATGTCCGCCCCAACACTTTTGTTTTTTGATTTCAGGATGCTTTTTCAAAAACATCAGGGCGCTTCTCCCTTTGAGTGCCTTAACTACACTAGAACCTGCTTTTGAAGGTCGAAAACTAATCAGGAGATGAACATATTCAGGCATTACTTCCATCTTTTCAATTTTGATGTCATTAAGCTCCGCTGTTTCAAGCAAGATGTCTTTCATTTCATTAGCTAATTTCTCATTATTAAAGATTTGATTGCGATATTTAGTACACCAAATCAAGTGATAATGAGTGTTATAGACGTAGTGTTTTTCATAGCCTGCGTCTTTTATTTTTTCTCTCTTCTTTCTCATAGTCTTGTACTCATGTCCTTACTATAATAAATATATTAGTTGAACACATTATAGTCATAGTCTATAATTAAAGCAAATAAGAAAAGAGGTGAAAACTATGGGTAAATTAAAGAGAATGAGCCAGTTGGAATATCATTTTGGGATAAAATTACGGTTTTATCCTAGCGACAAGCAAAAAAGAATTATTAAGCATAATTATGATGCGCAACGCTTTGTTTACAATCAATATGTAGGAATTAATCGCTTAGCTTATCGAGTACATGCAACAAGCCGTGTTAAGCAGCTAAATGGCCCGTTGCCCTTTGTGATGGGACAAATGAATGCTTTTGAAACTGCACAGGTTAACAATATGCTTGAACTGAAAAGCTCAATCGTTACTCCTAAAGCTTTGCGAGATAAATTCGCTTTTTTGCGTGTAAAAGATATTGATAGTCTTTCTTTAGCTAATGCAGTACAAAACTACAATAAAGCTTGGAAAAACTATCATAAGATTGGATGCGGTATTCCTACTTTTCATAAAAAGAGAAGCGACTGGTCTTATCAAACTAATTGCCAGTATATTGAACAAGATCAAGCCTATCTTGATAATGGAACAGTAAGATTTATTGATTTAAAGCATGTTAGAGTTCCTAAATTGGGAATCGTTAGAATATCGGGCTTACGTAAACTAGTTAGAGAGCGATTCAAAGCCCAAATTCCAACACGCATTGGGACTGTCACAATCAAGAAAACCGCTGACAATCAATTCTATCTAGCAATGCAGCTAGGGAGTGATACCCAATTTGTTAAGCCAAAAGTCCAAACCGGCAAGCAACTGGGTATTGACTTAAACTTAGATAACTTCTTGACTGATTCAAATGGTGCTGTCGTGGCTAACCCGCGCTTTTATCGCAAGAACAAGCTAAGAATTGCTAGGTTGCAACGTGTTCTTTCTCGCAGACAGCGCAGAGCCAAGAGCGAGGGACGTGCCCTAAGAAATTCTAGGAACTATCAAAAACAGCGCCAAAAGGTTGCTAGTTTACAGGCGAAAATTAGACGCCAAAGACAAAACTTCTTGCATATTCTCTCTACTGCATTGATCGAAAACCAAGATCTGGTGGTAGCAGAAGAATTAAGAAGTAAAAATCTTATCAAAAACCATGCCTTAGCCCTGTCAATATCTGATGTTGGTTGGCGTACTTTCCTAAGTATGCTTGAGTACAAAGCAAACTTGTATGGTAAGCAGTTTGCCACGATTGACCCTAAATATACTACTCAAAGATGCAATAACTGTGGGACAATCATGGGACGAAATGGTTATCGTAAATTAAGCTTGCGTGATCGAGAATGGACTTGTCCGCTCTGTCATACAAAACATATTCGAGATTGGAACGCAGCTAAAAATATTTTAGAAAAATACCAAGGAACTTGGTAAAGAAAAAAGTCGTAGGCAACCCACGACTTATGGTTTTGGTAATTAGATAGGCCTCTGCCTGACTACAAAATCGGGTAAGCTATGTCTGTATCTAAACTAGTTGAGATTCAGACTGGTCTAAGTATTAGTCTGCTCTCAAGCCCTAGAATTTGTTCCGGGGTGGTTGACTTAAAACAATCTTATCATGTTTAAAGAAAATGTGAAACTTGAACATCATTTCCATGCTTGTGTTTTCAAATGGTAAAATAGATACTAGATGAGAATACGCGTGAGGTGCAAAAAATGGACAAAGTTAATGTTTTAGGCGTTGATTTTGATAATAAAACTTTTAATCAATTTCAAAATGAATTTATTAATCGATTAAATAATCACTTGTCTACTTTTATAGTAACTGCCAATCCTGAAATCGTGATGGCAGCTAATGAGAATCCCGAGTTTATGAAAATTTTGAAGAACGACACGGATTACATTACTGCCGACGGAATTGGCATCGTTAAAGCAGCTAAGATGCTTAAGCAGCCTTTGCCTGAGCGGGTAACTGGCTATGATCTGTTTACTTGGCTAATGGATGTAGCTAATGAGCGCGGCAGCCGAGTTTACTTAATTGGTGCTAAGCCTCAAGTAATCCATGCAGTTCAAGCTAAGATCGCAAAGGAATATCCTAATATCAATTTAGTTGGAGCAGAAGATGGCTACTTCAGAGATGATCTAGACTTAGTTGCTCGCAGAATTGAAAAGACGCAACCTGATATGGTATTTGCGGCACTAGGATTTCCAAAGCAAGAAAAGTTGCTCGCAATTTTGCGTAAGAATGAAACTCCAGCCCTAATGATGGGAGTCGGCGGAAGTTTCGATGTCTTTTCTGGTCTTGTCAAAAGAGCGCCAGAAGCGTTTCAAAAGACACATTTAGAATGGTTTTATCGTTTAATTACTAATCCATCTCGCTTCAAGAGAATGTTGGTTTTGCCGCAGTTCGTTGTACGAGTTGGAAAATCGAAGAGAGGAAAATAAGCAGATAATGAAGGTTTTGCATGTAAATGCTGGTCTTGAAAATGGTGGCGGTTTATCGCATATTGTAAATTTATTAACTGAGGCCAAACAGGAAGGCAAGGACTTCGAATTGTTAACTTTAGCAGAGGGGCCTGTAGCAGAAAAAGCACGTGAGCATGGAATTACTACCCATGTTTTAGGTGCAAATAGCCGCTATGATTTGGCTAGTTTGAAAAAGTTAACAAGATTTATCAATGATGGACATTATGACATTGTCCACACTCATGGAGCTAGAGCTAACCTTTTTCTTTCGTTAATTCATAAGAGAATTCATGCAATTTGGTGTATTACAGTGCACTCAAATCCTTACTTGGATTTTGAAGGACGCGGTTTATTGGGCAATATTTTTACCAAATTAAACCTTCGTGCCTTAAAGAAGGCGGATTGCGTCTTTGCAGTTACTGAACGTTTTGCCAGATTATTAATCGACAAGACAAAGCTAAATCCTAAAAAGGTGCATGTCATTTACAACGGAATTGTTTTCCACAGCGATAGTGAAATTCCTGCTAAGTATGAACACACTTATTTCAACATCATTAACGTTGCTAGAACCGAAAAGATTAAGGGACAAGAACTTTTACTTAAGGCGGTTAAAAGGCTGAATGACCAACATATTCGCTTGCATATTGCAGGAGACGGTAGTCAGCTTGAACCACTTAAGGCCTTAACTAGACAATTAAACATGGCTCCACAAGTTACCTTCCACGGCTTTATGACTCACCATCAATTGAGCGGCCTTTACAAGCGAATCGACCTTGCCGTTTTGACTTCATATTCTGAAAGTTTTCCACTTGTGCTTTTAGAAGCAACCGACAATTTGATTCCAATTTTATCCACAGATGTTGGTGATATTCATAAGATGATTCCTGGGCCTGAATATGGCTTTATTGCTAAAGTCGGTGATATTGATTCAATTGCCGAACAAATTAGCTTAGCTGTAAACAAATCTAGTCAGGAATTACGTCAGATGGCTAATGCCGAAAAGCGCTACGCAGAGGGACATTTCTCAGTTAAGAATCAATTAGATGCAATTGAAGCAGTGTATCGCACTTTGTAAAGTTGGATTGTGGTCATCTACTGCTGATGGCTGTATAATTAAAAACGAAAATGTAATTTTTAATTAACAGAAAGAGAAACAATGTTTTACCCAGAATTAGACAAAGACGATTCTTTGGCATTACATACTGATTTATATGAAATTAATATGATGTACACCTACTTCAAGAAAGGTATTGCAGACCGCAACGCCGTTTTTGAAGCATTCTACCGCAAGGAGCCATTTGGCAACGGTTATGCCGTTTATGCGGGACTTGAACACATCATTGACTATTTGAAGAATTTAAAATTTAAAGAAAGCGACCTTCAATACTTAAAAGAAGAAGAAGGCTACGATGATGACTTCATTGATTATTTACGTAATTTGAAGTTGAAACTTTCAATTCGCTCAATGAAGGAAGGGGAGTTGGTCTTTGCTAACGAACCAATCCTTCAAGTTGAAGGACCACTTGCTCAATGTCAATTAGTTGAAACTGCTATTTTGAACATCCTTAACTTCCAAACTTTGCTTGCTACCAAAGCTGCAAGAATTAAGTTGGCTGTTAAAGATGATGGCTTAATGGAATTCGGTTCTCGTCGTGCTCAAGAAACTGATGCTGCTATTTGGGGTGCACGTGCCGCTTATATCGGTGGTTTTGATTCAACTAGTAACGTACGTGCTGGTAAGTTATTTGGTATTCCAATTTCAGGTACTCACGCTCACGCATTGGTTGAAGCTTTTGGTAGCGAATACGATGCCTTTAAGGCATATGCTGAAACACACAAGAACTGTGTCTTCTTAGTTGATACTTACGACACTGTAAGAAGTGGTGTGCCTAACGCAATTAAGGTTGCTAATGAAATGGGTGACAAGATTAACTTCTTGGGTGTTCGTATCGACTCTGGCGACATGGCTTACATTTCTAAGCAAGTTCGTAAGGAATTAGACGATGCTGGCTATACTGATGCTAAGATTTTTGCTTCAAATGACTTGGACGAAAACACCATCACTAACTTGAAGATGCAAGGTGCCAAGATTGATGTTTGGGGTATTGGTACTAAGTACATTACTGCTTATGACCAACCAGCACTTGGTGCAGTTTACAAGTTGGTTGCTATGGAAGATGAAGTTCATGCAATGCGTGATACTTTGAAGATTTCTTCAAACGCAATTAAGGTTTCTACTCCAGGTAAGAAGCAAGTATGGCGTATCAGCGCTAATACTGCTAAGAAAAATGAAGGTGACTGGGTATCTCGCTATAACGAAGACCCACGTAAATTTGACGCATTATTTATGTTCCACCCTCAATACACTTACATCAACAAGGTAGTTACTGACTATACTGCTATCCCACTTTTGCATGATATCTTTAAAGATGGTAAATTGGTCTACAAACAACCAAGTCTTGATGAGATCAAGAAGTTCTGTGCTGATAACTTGGACGGCTTATGGGATGAATACAAGCGTAGCTTGAACCCACAAGAATACCCAGTAGACTTGTCACAAAACTTGTATGAAAGTAAAATGGACCTTATTCAAGACATTCGTCGTAAGATTAGAGAAAGAAGCATTGGTCGATGAGAGAATTACAAAAAGAAATTATTGCCTATGAACATGTTTTACCTGAAATTGATCCTAAGAAAGAAATCAGACGTTCAATCGATTTCTTAAAGGATTACTTAAAGGCTAATCCATTCCTTAAGTCATACGTTTTGGGTATTTCTGGTGGTCAAGACTCAACTTTAACTGGAAAGCTTTGCCAAATGGCTATCGAAGAAATGCGTAAGGAAACTGGCGATGATTCTTACCAATTTATCGCTGTTCGTTTGCCTTACGGCGTTCAAGCTGATGCCAGCGACGCTGCAGATGCTGTAGCTTTCCAACACCCTGACCAAGATTTGATCGTTAACATTAAGGAACCAGTTGATGCAATGGTTAAGGTAGTTGAAGCAACTGGCCAAAAGATTACTGACTTTAACAAGGGTAATATTAAGGCTCGTCAAAGAATGGTTGTCCAATATGCTATTGCTGGTGCAAATAATGGTGCCGTTGTAGGTACTGACCACGCCGCAGAAAACTTCAGTGGTTTTTACACTAAGTATGGTGATGGTGCAGCTGACCTTACTCCATTGTTCCGTTTGGACAAGCGTCAAGGTAAGATGCTTCTTAAGGAATTGGGTTGTCCTGAACACCTTTATGAAAAGGCTCCAACAGCTGACCTTGAAGAAGAAAAGCCAGATTTGCCAGATGAAGTTGCACTTGGCGTAACTTACGAAGAAATCGATGACTACCTTGAAGGCAAGGAAGTTAGCGACAAGGCTGCTGAACAAATTGAAAAATTATGGAACAAGAGCAAGCACAAGCGTCACTTGCCTGTAACTGTTTTTGATGACTTTTACAAAAAGTAAAAAATTAAATAGATGTAAAAAAGCCTCACTGTTCGTACCAGTGAGGCTTTTTGAGTATAGTGTATAACTAATCTTCACAATTTTTGTCGCAACCTTAGTATACCATATTTGAATTAGTGAAATAGTTAAACCATAATTGGTCTCTTATATTACAAAACTAGTATAATTTGAATTAATAAAGCGCTTTTTTGTATTAGGGGTGTCGATATGAAAGACAATATTGAGCTTTACAGTAAAAAATATTCAAAACTTAAAATGCTGCTGGCATGGGCCATTTTGATGTTGGTCTATACTTATGTCGGATTCTTTTTCTCAACCACAGATGTTTTTAGAATTCCTAAGCCATGGAATACGGTCGTTGGATTAATCGTTGTCATTATAGTAGCCGTACTGTGTGTGCGTTTTAGCCAAACAACTAAAGTATTTTTTAGGCGGCCTAAATTGAAGAAGTCTACTCGGGCAATAGCCATTATTCTTTTGGCTTTCTTCGGCTTTATCGTAATTTTTGGCAAACTGGGCAACTGGATCGCAGTTTTCAAATTATCTAGCACGCCAATGATCATGACTTTTTGTGTAGCGTTATGCGCCGGAATTGGCGAAGAATTCTTGATGCGGAATTTAGCGTTTAATACTTGCTTAGCCTTTTTGAAAAATAGTCGCTATTCCATTTTCTGGAGCAGCGTAATTAGCTCTGCTGTATTTGGCTTAATTCACTTAGTTAATTTAACTCACCAAAGTTGGAACGCAACTGGTCAGCAGGTCTTCTATGCCTTTGCTTTAGGACTAATATTTATGTTGATTCACGTTTTGACCAACAACATGAAAGTTACACCGATCGTTCACTTTTTGTTTGATTTACAGCCTGCAATTCGTTCAATGTCAGTTGGAGAAAGCAGCTGGTCGAATATTTTAATTTTTTGGGGAATATTGATCGTTTTGTCACTAATTTCACTATGGCTGATTAACCGCGACTATCTTAGAAATAACTAGAAGAATTAACTTGTGAAACGATATAAAATTATCTATAATGAACTTGTCGTAAGGGAGTAACAGCAAGATGCTTGCGATAGGCTCAACAACCGAAGCTAATAACTTCTGGGCTTATCTTAATTAGTGAGACTTATGTGCGAGTGAGCATATGAGTCTCTTTTTTATTACTAAGGAGGAAAATAAATTGGCTGAAAAATATTACACCGAGTCGATACCCGATGTGGAAAAAGAGCTAAAAACATCCCTCGATACTGGATTGAGTGATAGCGACGCTAAAGCCAGACTAGAAAAGTATGGCCAAAATGCCTTAGCTTCCAAAAAGAAGCAAAGCATGTTCATGCGTTTTGTCGATCAATTCAAAGATTTCATGATTATCGTTTTGATTATCGCAGCTATTTTATCAGGGGTGGTTGCTAACGAATGGACTGACGCAGCCATCATCATGATCGTTGTTATCTTGAACGCCATTTTAGGTGTTTTCCAAGAAGCAAGAAGTGAAGCTGCTATTGAAGCATTGAAGGAGATGGCGACGCCAGATGCGCATGTAAGGCGTAACGACGCCATCGTAACGATTCCAAGTACTGAACTGGTGCCAGGCGACGTCGTTTTGCTTGAAGCCGGCGACGTTGTGCCAGCCGATTTGCGTTTGACCTTGGCTAGCAGCTTAAAAATTGAAGAATCAGCTTTAACTGGTGAATCTGTTCCAGTTGAAAAGAAGGTCGAAACCTTAACTGGCGATGACATTGCTTTGGGTGACCGGGTAAACATGGCCTACTCTAACACCAATGTTACTTATGGACGTGGTGAAGGTATTGTTGTGGGTACTGGGATGCACACTGAAGTTGGTAAGATCGCCACAATGCTTAACAATGCCGATGAAACTGATACTCCTTTGAAGCGCAACTTGAATCAACTTGGTAAGACTTTAACCATCATGATTTTGGCAATCTGTGTGATCGTCTTTGCCGTCGGCGTTTTGAAGGCTTCTCCAGCCGACCGTAATTCAACTTTGATGATCAACATGTTCTTGGTTGCCGTTTCACTTGCCGTGGCCGCAATTCCAGAAGGACTTCCAGCTATTGTAACGATTATCTTGGCTTTAGGTACACAAACGATGGCCAAGCATAAGGCGATCGTTAGAAAATTACCTGCCGTTGAAACTTTAGGTGCTACTGACATCATTTGTTCAGATAAGACTGGTACTTTAACCCAAAATAGAATGACCGTTGAAAAGGTCTTCTATGACGGTTCAGTACATGATGACAGTGAAAAGATTTCTGATACTAATCCTGCACTTTTATCAATGGTTTTGGCTAACGATACCAAAATTGAAAACGGTGGGGACTTGTTAGGTGATCCAACAGAAACAGCCTTAATTCAATTCGCATTTGATCAAAGTATCGATGTTGAAAAGATGCTTGATGAATACAAGCGTGTTCAAGAAGTTCCATTTGATTCAGAGCGTAAGTTAATGAGTACCGTAAACAAAGACGGCGATCAATATTATGTTGCCGTTAAAGGTGCTCCTGACATGCTTTTACAAAGAATCACTAAGATAGAAAAAGATGGCAAGGTCGAACCAATTACGGATGCACAAAAGCAAGCTATTCTTGAAAGTAACAAGAATATGGCTAAGCAAGCTTTACGTGTATTGGGTTTGGCATATAAGAAAGTTGATCAGCTTTATGATGATCCAAGTACTGACAATGTTGAGCAAGATTTGATCTTTGCTGGACTTGTCGGCATGATCGACCCAGAACGTGGCGAAGCTAAGGCCGCTGTTGCCGAAGCTAAGAGTGCCGGAATTAGAACCGTTATGATTACTGGTGACCACCAGACTACGGCTCAAGCTATTGCCGAAAGACTGGGTATTATCGACAAGGGTCAAGACAAACGCGTTTTAACTGGTGCTGAACTTGATAAATTAAGTGATGACTACTTTATTAAACACGTAGGCGACTACAGCGTTTATGCTCGTGTTTCTCCAGAACACAAGGTTAGAATTGTTAAAGCATGGCAAGCAAACGACAAGATCGTAGCCATGACTGGTGACGGTGTTAACGATGCTCCAAGTTTGAAGCAAGCCGACATTGGTATCGGTATGGGGATTACTGGTACTGAAGTATCTAAGGGTGCCAGTGACATGGTCTTAGCTGATGACAACTTTGCCACTATTGTTGAAGCTGTTAAGCAAGGTAGAAAAGTCTTTAGTAACATTCAAAAGGCTATCTTGTACTTAATGAGTTGTAACGTAGGTGAAGTTTTAACCGTCTTCATGATGACGATGCTTGGCTGGGACATTTTAGCTCCAGTCCAACTTCTTTGGATCAACTTAGTAACTGATACTTTACCAGCTATTGCCTTAGGTGTTGAACCAGTTGAAGATGGTATTATGAAGCGTAAGCCTCGTGGTAAGAAGTCCAACTTCTTCAGCGGCGGTGTTGCTAGCTCCATTATTTATCAAGGCATTCTAGAAGGTGCTTTAGTACTTGGTGCATATCAACTTGGTCTTCATGTTGGGCCACACGTAGGAAATCCAACTTTGCAGCACGGGGATGCATTGACGATGGCCTTCCTTACTTTAGGTCTTATTCAATTGTTCCATGCGATTAACTCCAAGTTCATTCACCAATCAATTTTCAGAAAGCACACTTTCTCAAACAAGTGGTTTAACTGGGCAATCATTATTGCAGCATTGATTATGTCGGCTGTTGAATTGCCATTTATGACTAAGTTCTTCGATGTAACTGAACTTGATGGTCCTCAATGGTTGGTAGTCTTACTTGCCGGCGTGGCCATGATCGTAATTGTAGAAATTGTCAAATTCTTCCAAAGAAAAATGGGGAAAGAATAAAGTTTGGCAAAAATAAAGAAAAAAGCTTGAGTTTGCTCAAGCTTTTTTTATATGCTTTATTCAATAGATTATTTTTTAGGAAGTTAATATATGAAAAGTTTTTTATTTCGTCTTTATTTGGCTTGGATGAAATTCCGTGCCCGTTTTACCACGATGGAAAACAACAATATCGTGATTTTGAATGGTTCAGGTCGTTCTGGCTCTAATGGCTATGCCTTTTATAAATGGCTACTGCTTAACCATCCTGAATACAACACTACTTTGGTTGAACCATGGCCATCCTCCCACCTTAAATGGGAAACTTGGCAAAAGATTGGTGCAGCGCGCTACGTTATTACTACGCATCAACCTTTTAAGGTGCGCAAACACCAAATTAATGTTCAATTGTGGCACGGCATTCCATTGAAGCGAATGGGCATTATGGCCAATAATACTAAGTACCGCGACAATAAGCGTAATGAAAAGTTGTGGCATAAAGCAGCTGATATTGTAGCTTCAAGTTCTGATTTGTACGAAACTCTAATGAGTGCCTGCATGGCAATTGAAACTAAGAAATACCATAAGATCGGTTTTCCTCGTTTAGATCTTTTATCAAATCCTACTATTAGCAAAAAGCAATTTTTAAAAGATATGTTCAATGTGGAAGATGATCAGGCACAGATTGGTATTTACATGCCTACTTTTAGATATGAGCTTGAAGACAAGTCGATCATGGACAAGATAAAGGAAGGTAACTTCTTTGCCTTTGACGACTTTGATGGTGAAAAGTTAAATAAAGAATTAAAGAAGCGTCATCAGTATTTGGTAGTGAAATTGCATCCCTACGAAATGCGCTTATTTGCCAACTTCAAAAGTAATTATTCAAACATCGCCTTTTTAAACAATAACTACTTGTTTGACAATAACTACGACTTATATGAATTACTAGTCAACACCGACTTCTTAATGACGGACTTCTCATCAATTTACTTCGACTACTTGCATTTAAACAAGCCGATTGTCTTCGTCACTAACTTCCTGCAGCAATATGAAAAAACGCGTGGTCTATTGATGGGTCCATACGGTGAAATTACCCCGGGAATTAATGTTAATTCTGAGCGCGAATTAATTGCCAACTTGGATCACTTAGATAACCAACAAATCGCTAACCGTCGCTTGTACTGGCTACATTTGACCAGCCAAGTGAAGGGAACATATTGCGAAAAAGTCTTTAAATTTATGACGCAAGAGTATAGAGGATAATATGCGAAAAACATTTTTAAATATTCTGTATAACGCGGTCTACCAGATTTTTATTGTCTTAGTGCCACTGATTACTGTGCCATATTTGTCTAGAGTTTTAGGACCAAAGACATATGGTATCTACAGCAGCGTTAATAACACTGTACAGTTTTTGATGATTTTTTGTATTCTGTCAGTTTCCTATGTCGGGATGCGGACAATCTCAAGAACGCGGACTTATGGTACACCAGAAGAATTAACTAAAGCTTTCTGGGGCTTGTGGTATTTTCAAGGCATTGCCGGCGTAATTACTATTGCATTGACCGTCTTTATTACGACTGTTTTTCACGTGCAATACTGGTTCTACATTTTATTAATGGTGCCATATTTAATTTCAGCACAAGTAGATATTTCCTGGTTCTTCCAAGGGCTAGCCGACTTCGGTAGAGTTGTGCTTAAAAATACAGCAGTAAAATTAGTCAGCGTAGTTTTGATCTTATTGTGGGTTAAATCACCAAGCGATTTGTGGAAATATTTGTTGATCATGTCTGTTTCAACAATGCTTGGGTCATTTGTCTTTTGGTTTGATATCCACCGCTACGTTGGCAAGCCTGTAGCTCATTTTTATAAATTTAAAAAGACAGCAATTGCTATCGGAACCTTGATGATTCCACAGATTGCCACCCAAATTTATACTTCGCTTGATAAGCCAATCTTGGGACTTTTTTCTAGTTCTACGCAAGTATCTTTTTATGATAACTCTCAGCGCATTTCCAACATGATTTTGGGTGTGATCACCAGTATTTCTTTGGTTATCATGCCTAAGATGGCTAGTGAAGGTAAAGATGCTCAAAAAGTTGTGATGAAAAAGTCACTTGAAGCTACCGTGATGCTAGGGACTTTGTTTGCTGTGATCATTATGGCTAACACCAAGCAATTCGTGCCGTTTTTCTTTGGTAATAAATATATCCCAATGACGCCATTAATGTTTTGGTTCACACTGACCATTATCATGATTCCAACCGGTGGTGTATTTGCCAATCAGTTTGCCTTGGCTAATCGCCGTGATAAGGACTATGCTGTACCTGTAGTGATTGGGGCTATTTTAGAAATTATCTTAAGCTACCTTCTCGACCGTCATTACGGCGCTATGGGCGCAATGATCGCCATCTTAATTACAGAAGCCGTAGTTTTGGTACTTCGTTTGTGGGTTGTGCGCGACGGCTACGAATTTAAGTATGTTTTCCACGACGTGCCTAAATACTTTTTAATTGCGATCGTTACCTTGGCGGCAGGGATGTTTATGCCTAACTTTATTCCTTCAGCCTTTTTCAACATGGTATTCAAATCAATTGTGATGCTGATTATCTACATGGCATTGATGTTCTTATTAAAGCTAGACTTCAACGAAGACATTATCAAGCTATGCAAGAATTTCTTTAAACGAGGTAGAAAATGATTCCAAAAACAATTCATTATGTATGGGTTGGGCATAATCCTAAAAGCAAGATCATCCAAGAATGCATTGCCACTTGGAAGAAAAATTTGCCTGATTTTAAATTTGTGGAATGGAACGAAGACAATTTTGATATGCATGAAAATAAGTATATTGAGCAGGCATATCACGCTAAAAAGTGGGCCTTTGTTTCAGACTATATTCGAGCACGCGCTATTTATGAGCAAGGTGGCATTTATTTAGACACTGATGTGCGAGTAATTAGTGATTTAACGCCATTGCTCAATGATCGTGCTTTTATTGGCTTTGAAAATAATGATTACTTGTCAGCTGCAATTTTTGGTGCAGAAAAAGGCCACCCATTTATGCAGGACATCTTGGACTACTACAAAGACCGCAACTTTGAATATGACGTGAACAATCAAATGGCAGGGGTAAACAGCATTTCTGTAACCGACATGTTGATTGATAAGTATGGACTAAAAATTGGCAACCAGGAACAAATGTTAAAAGAAGGCATCCATGTTTATCCTGACGGCGTTTTGTGCAACCCTTCAAAAGATTCTAAGAGTATTCACCTATTTACAGGAACTTGGATGAACGGTAAGCATTCTATTAAACATAAGATTGTGACTGACTTAAAGCGCCATATTAATACACCAAAAGGTGCAGGCATTTATGCGAAGTGGATTCGATGAAACAAGAAGAATTACAAAAGTTAACAGAAAAAATTTCAAGGGACTATTTTAACCGTCCCTTTTTGCATACAGTAAAAATTAATCGCAGGATGACCACAACAGGTGGCCGCTATCATTTAGATGACCATCATTTAGAAATCAACGCGCATTTTCTTGAGCCGCGATATCATGATTATTTAGTGGGCATTATTAAACATGAACTGTGCCACTATCATTTGCATTTACTGGGTTTAGGCTACCAGCACAAAGATCGCGATTTTAAAATACTGCTTAAAAAAGTGGGTGGCAGTCGTTATGCGCCAGATATTGGATTGAAAAAAGCACGGAAATATAAATATTTGTATGAATGTGAAAATTGCGGCTTGAAATATCCACGAATGCGAAAAATTAATACCAATCGGTATAGATGCGGTAAATGCAAGGGGCGCTTGCGATTAGCGCGCACTTTTTAAAGTAAATAATAAATAAAAATAAATTATTTTCAAATTTTACTTGCACATCACTCGATTTTAGTCTATTATAGTTACTGTTCCGCGGGCGTGGCGGAATGGCAGACGCGCAAGACTAAGGATCTTGTGATCGCTTTAGATCGTGGAAGTTCGAGTCTTCTCGCCCGCACCAATTAAGAAGTCGCAGTGAGCGACTTCTTTTTTTTACTCAAAAATCGGGTATACTTGAGTTAATTGTATTAAAGGAATTAGAACTATGGCAAAAAAGCGTAAATCAAGAATACCAAAAAGTGTAAAACTCGTTGTTCGTGTATTTATAATTTTATTTGTTTTGATGGTGGCCTTCGTCGGCTTTCGATACTATCGTCGCTACGCAATTCAATCTGAACAAATTAGACAAGCACAGCTTCAACGTAAACAAGAAGAGGCTAAACTGCTTAAGCAGAGAAAAGATTTCATTAAAAAGATTGGGCCAATCGCGCGTGAAGTGGATAAATCCTATGATCTTTTGCCAAGTATTACGGTTGCGCAAGCTTGCCTTGAAAGTAATTATGGTCAAAGTGATTTGTCACAAAAATACAACAACTTGTTTGGCGTAAAAGGAACCAACCCAAATACGTCTGCCGTAATGACAACTAAAGAATATGTCAAAAACAAGTGGGTCACTGTTAAGGCGCGTTTCCAAATATACGACTCATATGAGGCTTCTATTCGAGCTCACGCTAGATTGTTCCAAAATGGGACTACGTGGAACCACAAGCAATATCAGCACGTTTTAGCGGCAAAAGATTATAAGACGCAAGCTAAAGCACTAGTCACAGATGGTTACGCCACCGACCCAGATTATGCAGACAAATTGATTAATTTAATTGAACAATTTGATCTAGAAAAATATGACAAGTAATTTTTAAAGCAACGAATGTTCGTTGCTTTTTTGGTATGATTAAAGAAGAGTTTTTTGAAGAAATAATTTCTCTATTGCATTGTTTTGCTATGGGAGATTATTCTTCTAAGAAAAACTTAAAAAAACAAATTAAAGATTTAAGTAATAAATAACTATAAAAACTGAGAAAGGCGGTGAAAGCTATGACGAACAAAAAGAAAAAGGGCAGACAAGAACTTAAGCAAGAGCTTAAAGAAACTATGGCTCATCTTACTGTTTTGTGCGATAGTTACTACATTTACGACAATCCTATGCTGGATGAATTATTACACTGGAGTAATGACTGTTATAACGAACTCACTTATTTAGTGCGCAGACATTATTTCAATAATATCCGTGCTTTCAAGCATGAACTTCATATGAGCAAGGCACGTCATATAAAGCAAACACCTAAGTTTGGTAAGAGCTTAACGGCTACTGAATTAGCTAGAGCAATCAAAGAGCAGTCGCAAGAAGGGCAAAATACCCTTTATTTTGACTGTATTAATACTAAGATTATTAACTCAATTGTAAGAAACGTACAACATGCTTGGACTTCTTATTTTAAAGCCAAAAGTGATTTCAAGACACACCCTTATAAATATCTATCTGCACCTAAATTGCCCAGCTATCTAGCTAAAGGTAAACGACATTCTACTGAACTAGATACTCAGACGATTAAGGTTAAGGATGATTATATTGTCTATGACAAGCTGGGGTTAAAGGTGAAAATGTCGCCATACCTTAAAGAAGCGGTCTATGGTAAAAGTAATGATCTATGGCTAAATAAATTAGAACCCAGGAGAAGAATCAGAAGCTTTTGGCTCAAACCAATTACTAATGGTGTTAAGCTTTGTGTTTCTTATATAGTTTCTAATGAGCCTCTGACTACTTATAAGGGCTTGCCTGTCCCTAAAAGACAGAAAGGTATAATTGTAAGTGGCGATCCCGGTGTCGATAATCTTTTAGCCTTAGTGACTAATAATACGGATTTTGCTCCACTTATTATTAATGGAAAAGGTATTAAATCGGTTAATCACTACTATAACAAGCGTAAAGCTCTCTTACAGGTTAAAACTACTCAATGTAAGCAAAAAGGCATTACTGTTCATAAGAAAGATGGTACGATTCAAACCATTTACCATACCGGCAAGCGCTATAGTCGTTTAACCGAGTGGCGCAATAATAAAATCTTAGACGCAATCCACAAAGCAACCGATCGTGTCCTTGAATATGCGATTAGCTGTGGGGCTGAAAAGATTATTATTGGACGTAACAAGTATTGGAAACAAAAGACTAAGATGGGTAAACAAACTAATCAAAATTTCGTAGGTATTCCTCATCGGCAAGTTATCATGCTTCTTGAATATAAGGCGAAGCGTTATGGTATTGATGTGATTTCACAGCCAGAGGCTTATACCAGTCAAACCAGTTTCTTCGATTATGAAGAATCCATCTGGAAGAACGGCAATAAAAGCCGAAAGAGGCAAGGCAAAAGTCCAATAAATAGACGTATTCACCGCGGTCTGTTTAAGAGCAATCAAGGCATTCTAATTAATGCAGATATTAACGGAGCTTTACAGATTGCACATAAATATGATAATAATTTCAATTTACAGGTATTCCGCAATAGCAATGGCAAAAAAGCTACTGAAAAGCGGGTAATCGGGTTGGTGTCACACCCCGATAAATGGTCTCCTGTTTTTTAGGAGTATCAGTTTATAAATAATTTTGGTAAAAATGCTAAGCAGTTAGCTTGAATGATTATAGTTTAAGAACAGAAATTGAATGAATTTCTCGCCTTAGATGTTATGACTAATCATGATTGTTAGCTAGGCAGTATTTTTATAAAGATTGATATAATTTGTATCAACTTGAAACAAAATTTGTGACATAATATTTAAGTTGCAATCAATGAATTATTTTTGTGAAGGGGACAATAATGAGCGAAAAATCTATCTTAGCTGGTTTGAATCCGCAACAGAAAAAAGCTGTTGAGACAACTGAAGGCCCACTTTTGGTCGTTGCTGGTGCAGGTTCAGGCAAAACTTCTGTATTGACAAGGCGTATTGCTTACTTAGTTGAAGAAAATCAAGTGGCACCATGGAATATTTTGGCCATTACCTTCACTAACAAGGCTGCAACTGAAATGCGTGAACGTGAGCAAAAATTGCTTGGCCCAGCCGCAGAAAATATTTGGATGTCAACTTTCCACGCTCTTTGCGTAAGAATTTTGCGTCGAGATGCAGATAAGATTGGCTACAGCCATAACTTTTCAATTGCAGACTCAGCTGAACAATTGACTTTGGTTAAGCACATCGAAAAGGACTTAAATATCAATCCTAAGATGTATGACCCACGTGGCGTTTTAGCTGCAATTTCTAATGGTAAAAACGATCTGCTTGATCCAGAAGCTTTTGAAACTGCTGCTTCATCACCTTTTGAAAAGATGGCAGCCAAGATCTATAAGGAATATCAAAGAAGATTGCGCAGAGACCAAATCATGGACTTTGATGATTTGATCATGCAGACATTAGTTTTGTTTAAAAAAGATCCAGAAACGCTGCATTATTATCAAAATAAGTTCCGCTATATTTTGGTTGACGAATACCAGGATACTAACGAAGCACAATATCAATTGTGTCATGCATTAGCTGCGCAATATAAGAATATCTGTGTTGTTGGGGATGCCGATCAGTCAATTTACGGTTGGCGTGGCGCTAACATGGAAAACATCATGAACTTTGAGCATGATTACCAAAAAGACGGCGTAAAAACTGTTAAATTGGAACAAAATTACCGTTCAACTGGTCACATTTTGTCTGCCGCAAACTCAGTGATTAAGAATAATCAGAACCGTAAAGACAAGAACTTGTGGACAGATCAAGGCGAAGGACAAAAGGTTACTTACTACCAAGCTCAAAGCGGCGATGACGAAGCACACTACATCATTTCTAAGATCCAAGAAGAAGTTAAAGATAAAAAGCGTGCATACAAAGACTTTGCGGTTCTTTATAGAACTAACGCGCAATCACGTACAGTCGAAGAAGCCTTTGTTAAGTCAAACATTCCTTACCAAATTGTTGGTGGTCACAAGTTCTATGACCGTAAGGAAATTAAAGACATCATGGCTTATTTGAAATTAGTGGCTAACCCTGCCGATACAATGAGCATGAACCGAATTATTAATACGCCTAAACGTGGAATTGGTGCAGCAACTGTGGATAAGTTGTTAACTTTTGCCGATGATAATCACTATAACGTGCTAGATGCGATGGACCATGTGGCAGAAAGCTCAATTAGCACACGTGCTGCTAAGAAACTTAATGATTTCGGTGCAAAATTGCGTGATGCAATTGTTTATGCACAAACTAATGGCGTAACTGGTTTAACTGAAAAGATCTTACAAGACTTCGATTATACTGATGCTTTGAAGGCTGAAAACACTATTGAAGCCGAAACTAGACTTGAAAACTTGGACGAATTCTTGTCAGTAACTAAACGTTTTGACGACCATTATGAACCAGATGAAGATGAATCAAATCCACTAAGTGACTTCTTAGCTGAAGTATCTCTTTTGAGTGATCAAGATGATTTAGACGAAGACGATAACCAAGTAGCTTTGATGACTTTGCACGCTGCTAAAGGTTTGGAATTCCCAGTTGTCTTCTTGATTGGCATGGAAGATGGCTTGTTCCCACTTCAACGCTCAATGATGGATGATAGTCAACTTGAAGAAGAACGTCGTCTAGCTTACGTTGGAATTACCCGTGCTAAGCAAGAACTGTTTTTGACTAATGCATATTCACGTATGATGTACGGTAGAATGCAGAACAATCCACCTTCAAGATTCTTGGATGAAATTGATTCTAAGGACCTCCATAAAGAAGAAAATGAAGGCTTGAAGAACAGCTTTATTCAATCAAGCTATTCAGCAACATCGGCTCCATTTGCTAGAAAAGAAGAGCGTGCTCGTGCACAAGTTTACACAGCTAAAAAGGCTAGTGGTGCTGTTGGTGCTGAAAAGAAGGGCTGGAACGTCGGCGACCAAGTAGAACACAAATCTTGGGGCCGCGGCGTTGTAACTAAGGTTAGCGGTACAGGCGAAGACATGGAACTTGATATTGCCTTTACAGGTAAGGGTATCAAGAGGCTTTTAGCTGCGTTTGCACCAATTAAAAAGGTATAATTTGACTAAAAGATATTTTAATCAGGAGGCAAGAAATGGCAGAAATTACTCTTGATGAAGCCAAAAAAGAGGCTGCTTCACTTAGAACCCAATTGAATAAATGGGCTGATGCATACTACTCAAAGGATGCACCCGTAGTTGAAGATAATGTCTACGATCAAAGCTATGAACGCTTATTAAAACTAGAAAAAGATTTCCCTGAGATAGTCACACCTGATTCAATTACTCAAAGAGTTGGTGGACAAATCGACAGTGACTTTACTAAGGTAGAGCACCCAATTCCTATGCTTTCAATGGGGGATGTCTTTTCAAAAGAAGAATTAAAAGAATTTGACCAACGTATGCAAAAGTTAGTTGGTCATCCTGTGGAATACAATGTTGAATTGAAGATCGATGGTTTGTCATTGTCACTTGAATATGAAAACGGCAAGCTAGTTCGTGCTTCAACTCGTGGTAATGGTTACGTTGGTGAAGACGTAACGGCCAATGCGCACTACATTGCCGATATTCCGCAAACTTTACCTGAGCCTTTAACTATTGAAGTTCGCGGGGAATGTTATATGGGCAAAGAAGCCTTTGCCAAGTTAAATGAAGAGCGCGAAGAACAAGGCTTAAGCGTTTTTGCTAACCCTCGTAATGCGGCAGCGGGATCACTTCGCCAGCTCGATCCTAAGGTAACTAAGAAGCGCCAGCTAAGCACATTTATCTATACTTGGGTAAATCCGCCACAAGGCATTACTAGCCAGCACCAAGCAATTGAGCGCATGCATGAGTTAGGCTTTCACACTAACGAAACCGGCCGTAAATTAGCTACGCTAGATGAAATCTTTGCCTTTATTGATGAATATACAGCTAAGCGTAACAGCTTAACTTATGGCATCGACGGCATTGTTTTAAAGATCGATGATTTAAATATCGAGCAAACTTTGGGTAACACTGTTAAAGTGCCACGTTGGGAAATTGCTTATAAATTTCCACCAGAAGAACAAGAAACTATTGTCCGCGACATCGTTTGGACAGTTGGTCGTACCGGTGTTGTAACGCCTACTGCTGTGATGGATCCAGTTCAACTTGCAGGAACTACTGTAGCGCGTGCTTCTTTGCACAATCCCGATTACTTAAATGAAAAGGGTGTCCGCATTGGCGACACGGTTAAGTTGCACAAAGCCGGCGACATTATCCCAGAAATTTCTGAGGTTGTTTTAGCTAAGAGACCAGCAGATTCAGAACCTTACAAGATTCCTGATACTTGTCCTTCCTGTGGACAAAAGTTAGTTCACTTAGAAGATGAAGTTGCCCTTCGTTGCATTAACCCATCTTGCCCAGCTCAAGTAGAGGAAGGTATTACGCACTTTGCTTCCCGTCCTGCTATGAATATCGCTGGTTTGGGTCCCAAGATCGTTAAGCAATTAATTGCCCAAGATTTGGTTCATAACGTCGCAGATCTTTACCACTTAACTGCAGATGATTTAGCTCAACTTGACCACTTTAAAGAAAAATCAATCAATAATTTGCTTACTGCAATTAATAATTCCAAGTCAAATTCAGTTGAATTATTGATCACTGGTCTTGGAATTGACCACGTTGGTGCTAAAGCTGCACGTTTAATTGCCCAAAAATTTAAAAATCTGTCAAAGATTATGGCTCAAGGCGTGCAAGATATTGCTTCAATAGATACAATAGGCATGACGATTGCTGAATCGATGACTACGTATTTTGCTCAACCAGAAGTGCAAAAGTTAATTGAAGAATTACGCGAAAGCGGCTTGAACATGGATTATCTTGGTGAAGATGAAGAAGAAGCTCCTGACAATCCATTTAAAGATAAAACGGTTGTATTAACTGGTAAATTAGAGCATTATACAAGAAGTGAATTTACCAAGAAATTGCAAGCATTAGGTGCCAAGGTTACAGGTTCTGTTTCTAAGAAAACTAACTATGTAATTTATGGTAAAGATGCCGGATCAAAATTTAATAAGGCCGAGCAATTGGGAGTTCCACTTTTAACCGAAGAAGAAGCAATTGCACAAATTGAATAAAGGGACAATTATTGTGAAAAAATATTTGCAGATTATGGCTTTGGCTGGGGTAATGATTACCCTGAGTGGTTGTGGCCGATTAAAAGATTCAAGTTTAGCCAACAATGCGACAACTACTTCTACAACTAAGAAAAAGAATTATCAAACGACTAACACAGGCACTAGCGGCTACAGCGTTTTGTTAAAAAATGGTCGCTACGTTACTAGTCCTATTTCTGGTTTAACAGCTACTGATAACGATAATTCAGTAGATACCAGAGAATTAGAACGTGGTTTGATTCAAATCTCTAAGAACCAATTTTCAACTAACCAATATGTTTTCCAAGAAGGTCAATATCTAGATACTTCAACTGTTACTGATTGGCTGACTAGAAAATCCAAGAGCAATCCAAATGGTTTAAACCCTGCTAATAATGGCAAGACTGGTACAGACACCAGAAATCCAATTTATTTGGAAGAAATTGTTGAACAAGACTACTTGACTGGTTCTGGTTCTAAATATTCAATCGGCGGGATGAGCTTAGGCTTAGCCATGAATTCCGTTGACTATTACCAAAAGAAGCGTAACGGTGCCGAATTCCAAACCGATATTTCAAGAGCTGACCAACGTGCTCAAGGCGAAAAGATGGCCAATGAAATTGTCGCTCGTTTGCGTAAAAAGAAGGCTTTGAAGAATATTCCAATTACTGTTGGATTGTTCTCAAAGACCGGAAAAGATTCATTAGTTGGCGGAACTTACTTCGCTTACGGGACAGCGGCGTCTAATAGTAGTAAAATAACTAAATGGAAATCCGTGTCGGAAAAAATGCAAGTTTTGCCGACAACTGGTAATGAAAAGGCAATTAACAGTGACGATGCATCGCACTTTAATGATTTCAAGACGTCTATTCAAAATTATTTCCCTAATATTAGTGGGGTAACGGCAACTTTGCGTTATGATAATGGCAAGCTGGCTCAAGAAAATATTTCGGTAACGACCCAGTTTTATGGCTACGAGCAAATTCAAAGTTTTACTCGTTTAGCCTTGTCAACGGCAAAGAAGTATTTGCCTAATAATATTCCAATTGAAATTAGGATTGGATCGGTTGACGATGTACAAGCTTTAATTGCTAAGGAAACCGGCGATAGTGATTATCAAGTCCATGTTTATGGCGGCGAATAGGAGGTATTTGCGTGGAAATCACAAAAGATACTATTAAACACGTTGCGACTCTTTCGCGACTTGCGTTTAATGAGGAAGAATTAGATAAATTTACTGATCAAATGGGATCAATCATCAACATGGCTGATCAACTTAGTGAAGTTGATACTGAAGGTGTTGATGAAACTGTCCAAGTTGTTGATCGTGATACTGTCTTCAGAGAAGATAAACCTGAACACTGGCAAGGACAAACTAGAGAAACTTTGATGGAAAACGTTCCTGAAAAGGCTAACGGCTACATTAAGGTTCCTGTAATTATTAATAAGGATGAGGACGAGTAATGAATTACTTAAACGAAAATATTGATTCATTAAACAAAAAGCTTGCCAGCGGTGAATTGTCAGCAGATAAGTTGGCTAAAGACACTGTAGCAAACATTAAAGATACAGATAAGAAATTAAACGCTTGGATCACTGTTTTAGATGATGCAAAGCCTGCAGAAAACCTTGACTACTCAAAGAGCAAGTTAGCAGGTATTCCAATTGCTATTAAGGACAACATCATCACTAATGGTGTTAAGACTACTGCTGCTAGTCACATTTTGTACAACTATATGCCAATGTACGACGCAACAGTTATTTCTAAGCTTAAGAAGGCTGGCGCAACCTTTGTAGGTAAGACCAACATGGATGAATTCGCTATGGGTTCATCAACTGAACACTCATACTACGGTGCTACCCACAACCCTTGGAACTTAGACAAGGTTCCTGGTGGTTCATCCGGTGGTTCTGCAGCAGCAGTTGCCGGTGGTCAAGTAGTTGCAGCCTTAGGTTCAGATACTGGTGGTTCAATTCGTCAACCTGCCGCATTTAACGGTATCTTTGGTATTAAGCCAACTTACGGCCGTGTATCTCGTTGGGGTCTTATCGCATTTGGTTCTTCACTTGATCAAATCGGTGTAATGACTAAGCGCGTTAAGGATTCAGCAGAAGTATTGAACGTTATTGCTGGTGCAGACGAACACGATTCAACTGTTTCAACTCGTGAAGTTCCTGACTTTACTAAGTTCATCGGTCAAGATGTTAAGGGCCTTCGCGTAGCTGTTCCTAAGGAATACATGGAAGCAGTTGACGGCAAGATGCGTGAAGTTATCCAAAAGCAAATCGATGCTTTAAAGGATGCTGGCGCAATTATCAACGAAGTATCATTGCCACATACTAAGTACGTAGTTCCTGATTACTACATCATCGCTTCAAGTGAAGCTTCATCAAACTTGCAAAGATACGATGGTATTCGTTACGGCTACCGTGCAAAAGACACTAAGAACTTACTTGACGTTTACGTTAAGTCACGTTCTGAAGGCTTTGGTACAGAAGTTAAGCGTCGTATCATGCTTGGTTCATTTGCACTTTCAGCTGGTTCATACGACAGATTCTTCAGACAAGCTGCTAAGGTTAGAACATTAATTTGCGATGACTTTGACAAGATCTTTGCTGAAAATGATGTAATTGTTGGACCAACAACTACTGAACCTGCATTTGGTATTGGCGAAGAAGTTTCTGACCCAATCAAGATGTACAACAACGATATTTTGACTATTTCTGCAAACTTAGCAGGTATTCCTGCAGCTAGTGTTCCAGCTGGTTTAGTTGACGGCATGCCTGTCGGCTTACAAATTATGGCTAAGCGTTTTGATGAGGGTAATGTCTTCAAGACTGCTGACTTTATTGAACGTTCTAACAAGTTTTATGAAAAAACACCAACTGGAATGGAGGACTAATTGAATGAATTTTAAATCGACTATCGGACTTGAAGTCCACTTCGAATTAAAGACAAAGAGCAAGATTTTCTCTCCTTCACCAGTAACCTACGGTGCTGAACAAAACACGGAGACTAATGTTATTGACTGGGCTATGCCTGGTACTTTGCCAATGGTTAACAAGAACGTTTACCGTTTAGGTATTATGGTTGCCATTGCTACTCATGCTCACATTTTGCCAACTACTCACTTTGACCGTAAGAACTACTTCTATCCTGATAACCCAAAGGCTTACCAGATTACTCAGTTCTTCCAACCACTTGCTCGTGACGGTTATATTGAAGTTGAAGTTCGCGGCAAGAAGAAGAGAATCGGTATCCACGAAATGCACATCGAAGAAGATGCCGGTAAGAACACTCACGGAACCAACGGCTTTTCATACGTTGACTTGAACCGTCAAGGTGTTCCACTTCTTGAAGTTGTTTCTGAACCTGACATGGAAGACCCAGAAGAAGCTTACGCATACCTTGAAAAATTACGTAAGATTGTTCAATTTACTGGTGCTTCTGACGTTAAGATGGAAGAAGGTTCAATGCGTGTTGATACCAACATTTCTATCCGTCCTGCAGGTCAAAAGGAACTTGGTACTAAGGTTGAAATGAAGAACTTGAACTCATTTGACCACGTTCGTCGTTCACTTGCATACGAAGAAAAGCGTCAAGAACAAGTTCTTTTAGCTGGTGGTCACATCCAACTTTCAACTCGTCGTTTTGACGAAGCAACTGGTAAGACTGTTTTGGAACGTGTTAAGGAAGGTGCTTCTGACTACCGTTACTTCCCAGAACCAGATATTGCTCCTGATCACATTAGCCAAGAATGGATCGATCAAATTGCTAAGGAACTTCCAAAGAGCCCATTTGATCGTTACGATGACTATGTAAACAAGTTTGGTTTGAAGCCATATGACGCAAATGTTTTGCTTCAAACTAAGGAAAGTTCAGACTTCTTTGATGCAGCTGTAGCAGCTGGTGCTGATCCAACTCTTGCAGCTAACTGGATGAACACTCAAGTAAATGGTTACTTGAACGATCACCGTGTAAGTTTGAATGACATTAAGCTTACTCCAGAACACTTGGCAGAAATGATCAAGTTGATCAAGGATGGTACTATTTCATCCAAGATCGCTAAGAAGGTCTTTGCTGAAACTATTGCTAACGGTACTGATCCTAAGAAGTACGTTGAAGATAATGGTATGGTTCAATTATCAGATACTTCAGTATTGGCACCAATGGTTAAGAAGGTTGTTGACGATAACCCTCAATCAGTTGAAGACTTTAAGAATGGTAAGGACCGTGCAATCGGCTTCTTAGTTGGTCAAATCATGAAGCAAACTCGTGGTAAGGCTAACCCTAAGATGGTTAACAAGTTGCTTAACCAAGAATTGCAAAGTCGTTAATTTTTAGAACGTTAAGGTAGTAATTATGACTAGTAAAGCAAGATTAATTTATAATCCTGTATCCGGTCACGAGCAAATGCCCAAAAATGTGGCCGATATTTTAGATGTGTTAGAGCAAGCTGGTTATGAAGCTAGTGCTTTTAGAACTACACCTGAAGAAAATAGTGCTCGCAATGAAGCTACACGTGCTGCAAAAGAAGGTTTTGACTTAATTGTTGCAGCTGGTGGTGATGGTACAATCAATGAAGTTGTTAATGGAATCGCCTTTTTGGAAAAAAGACCTAAGATGGCAATTATTCCAGCAGGTACAACTAATGATTATGCCCGTGCATTAGCTATCCCACGTGATGATATTCCAAGTGCTGCAAAGGTAATCTTGAAGAATAAGACACGTAAAATGGATATCGGTAAAGCAATTTTTGGTGATCAAACTCAATATTTTGTAAATATTGCTGCCAGCGGTTCTTTAACAGAATTAACATATGGCGTGCCATCAGAAGTAAAGTCAGCTTTGGGTTATGCCGCATATCTGATTAAGGGTGCAGAAATGTTGCCTCACTTAACTGAAAATGAAATGCGCTTAACTTATGATGATGGTGTTTATGAAGGCAAGCTCTCAATGTTCTTGCTTGGGATGACCAACTCAATCGGTGGTTTTGAACAAGTTATGCCTGATGCACAACTTAGTGACGGACTTTTCCAATTGATCGTGGTTAAGCCTTCAGACCCTGTCAGCATGATGAAGTTGATGGCTTTAGCATTGAATGGTAAGCACGTTGATGATCCTAATATCATCTATACCAAGACTAGAAGCTTAAATGCAGAATTGATTGGTAAAAGCAAGGGACAAGATTTACCAGTTAACCTTGATGGTGAAATTGGTGGATATTGCCCAGTTGAATTCCATAATTTACAACAACATATTGAATTTTATGTTGGTAGATAAATTAGATAGACTAGAAAAGGGCATTGCCAATGCGGCAGTGCCTTTTTTGTGTGAGTGAGAATGAGAAATAGAAATTTAGAATCTTTGTCTTCAGAAGAAAAAGAAGAATTAGAGAGCGTAAAACAGCAGATCAAAGACTATCGCAAACATGGTCCACATAGCTTCAGAGAGCATTTGCAGAATTTCAATGACAGTGTCATGTCGATCATTGTGACGATCATCGTTTTAGAAATTAAGCCGCCTGAAAAAGCTGGTAGCTATCAACATTTTATTGCCGATATTGCGGTGTTTTTGATCACTTTTTTCATAATTGCTGAATTTTGTCATAGGTTGCATTCGACGTTTGTGACTTTTATTCATAAGCCGAATAAATTAGTAACTATTTTAGATTTTGCTTTTTTGGCAGATTTATCATTATTGCCTGTAATGACGAAGTGGATTATGGAAAAAGATACGACGTTTGCGGTAATGAATTTTGGGATTGTCTTTTTAATCGCGCAAATATTGCGAATGTTGCTGGCTTATTTTGGCGCGTTAGCTACTTGGAAGGATTCTAAAGTAGTAGAAGCAGTAATGTTTGAACGATCACGCTGGCGAATTCTTATGGTAACAATGTTAAATGTGGGGCTGATTATTCTAGCATTCTTTGAGCCAGAGCTTGCGATGATCATGTATATTGCTTTTCCGCTTATTTCATTTTTCACGCCGGATAGAGTTGTATTTTAAATATATCAAAAATGGTAGGATTTAAATCCTACCATCTTTTTTGTTTAGAAATTCATTTAAATTCATATTTTCTTTGACGTATTTCTCAGTTCCATCATTTACTGCTGTTTGATAATATTTGTATTTGAAATTAACTATGTCTAAAGTTCTTTGTAAATCCTGCATTTGTGCTTCGACTTGTTTACGCAATCTCTTGAACATAGCTAATCGTGCTGGCAAAGTTTCATCACCTTTTTGGGTTTGTTCCATAAAGACCTGGATATCCTTGATAGGCATCCCTGCCTTTTTGAGGCACTCAATCATTTGAATTGCATCAATGTTATCTTGGCTAAATTGACGGATGCCTGATTCAGTCTTTTGCAAATTAGGGATCAAATTCTCTTTGTCATAATATCTAAGAGTAGGGACAGATAAATTAAACATGTTGGCTACTTCGCCAATAGAGTAAGTTTTTGCATCTTTTAACATAATTTTCCTCGTATTTTTTATAAAAAGCCCTTGACCTAAAGTTAACTTTAGGTCTTATAGTAAAACCATCGACATAAGAAATCAAGATTTTAAAACGTAAAAGAAAGGAAAATTATAATTATGGCATACGGCTACATTACTAAGTTAGACAAAAATGTAAATCGTGATCATGTTACTTTTCACACTAGATATGGCGTTAAAGTAGCGGGTGACCTGTACTACTCAAAGGATGTTGATCCAGAAGCAAAAGTTGAATATCCAGCATTGATTGTTGGTGCACCTTACGGTGGTACTAAGGAGCAAGGACCAGCTGTTTACGGAAATGAATTGGCAAAAAGAGGCTTTATCGTTTTAACCTTTGACCAAGTTCACATGGGTGAATCAGGCGGATATCCAAGACACGTTTCTTCACCAGACTTGTTTGCAGAAAGCTTCTCAGCAGCTGTTGACTACCTTGGTATTCAAGTGCCATTTGTTGATCGTGAAAAGATCGGTGTAATTGGCATCTGTGGTTCAGGTGGTTTCTCACTTTCAGCAGCTAGTGTAGACACTAGAATTAAGGCAGTTGCTACTGCTTCTCTTTATGATATTACTGATATTCGCGGCATGGCTAACTTGACCAAGGAACAACTTGATCAAATGAAAGACAAGCTTTCTCGTCAACGTTGGACTGATTATGCTAACGATTATCCAGAATACAAGCCATTCTTCCCAGAAAAGCCATATCCAAATGAAGATGTACTTCCAGAAACTGATAAGGTAACCAATGTTTGGATGAGATTCTATGCTGTTCCTCGTGGTTACGCACCAAATGCTCGTGGTGGTTTCACTACTACATCAGACTTGTCCATGCTTCAATTTGATGCTTTAGCTCACGTTGATGAAATCACACCGCGCCCAATTCTTTTCATCTATGGCGATATTGCTCACTCACGTAGCTACTCAGAAAGAGCTTATGACTTAGCTAGTGAACCAAAAGAAAAGTACATCGTTAAAGGTGCAGAACACATCGACCTTTATGACAATAAGAAGTTCATTCCATTTGATAAGCTTGAAAGTTTCTTTAAGGAAAACTTGAAATAGAGGGCAAAATAAAAAGGACGAGATTTTTCTCGCCCTTTTCTTATACTTAAAATTATTAACGACGGTTGTCGCCCATACCAAAGATTTGTAAGAAGTACATAAAGATGTTTACGAAATCAAGGTAAAGTTGCAAAGCGCCGGCAGTTGCCAAACCAAGTTCTGAAGTTTGGCTAGCGTATTGTGAGTAGATTCTCTTCATTCTTTGAGCATCCCAAGCGGTCAAACCAGTGAAGATAATTACACCGATGTAAGAAAAGATGTAAGTTACCATTGGGTTTCTCAAGAACATGTTAACCAAGCTGGCAACTACTAAACCGATCAATGCAGCGAAGGCATATGAGCCGATGTTGGATAAGTCGCGCTTAGTAAATGAACCATAGATAGCCATTGTTACAAAGACAGCTGCAGCTGAAAGAAAGGCAGTTGCGACAGTACCAGTAGTATAAGCTTGGCAAATTACGGCAAATGTTAAACCATAGCTGACAGCCATAATCATTAACATTACGAAACTTGCGACTGGATTTCTAGTTGCTCTAAATGAAATGAAGAAAGTTAAAATAATTGGCAACAATAGAATCATCCAAGCAGAAGCAGCGTTGCTAAAGAGTGCTACCAATGCATGACTAAATACAGTAGTTGTTAAAAAGGCAGTTACGGCTGAAACTAAAACAGCTAAAGCCATAATCCAATATGTTTTTGCTAAAAAGCTATTTACAGCTGAAACATCTTGAACGGTTCTACGTTCAGGATTAGTTGAAAAATTATCCATAAAAAAATCCTTTCTGGTTTTTAATCTTATTAATAATAAGCTAACACAAAACCAGAAAGGACTAAAGGAAAATGATGTTTTTTAATGATTAATTATTTATTGTTTTTACCGTGGCCGTTCTTCCACTTAAGACCAATACCAGTGAATCCTGAAAGGATTGAGAAGACTGGTGAGAATAGGCTGAAGAATGCGAATGGCAAGAAGGCAAGAACTGGAACACCCAAGGTTGATGCGGCGAATGAACCGGCAACACCCCAAGGAATGAGGTAGTTAATAACACTACCACCATCTTCAAGCGTACGACTTAAAGCAAGTGGGGAAAGGCCCATCTTATCAAAGGCAGGCTTGAAAGCACGACCTGGTAAGATTACTGATAAGTATTGTTCACCAACGAATAGGTTGATGCCGATACCTGAAAGAATAGTAACAGTGATCAAGCTACCAGGAGTGTGGAGCTTCTTAACAAGTGGATCCATTGCACTTTGAACGATATTAAACTTCATAAGCATACCACCTAAAGATAAGGTAGAAATAATCAAAGCAACGGTACCCATCATGCTGGAGATACCACCACGAGAAAGTAAGGCATTAACAGAAGCATCTGAAGTTTTAGCAACGAAACCATTCATGATTAAGTTGTTTAATGAAGTGACAGCGTAGTGTGGATTTTCTACGAAGATCATTACGACTGTCAAAGCAATGTTTAAGAATAAGGTAGGAATTGCAGGGATTTTACGCCAAGCACAGAAGATCATTAAGATAACTGGTAAGATTGCCCACCAAGAAATAGTGAAGTTGTTTTGCAAAACTGACATGGTATGGTCGATCTTGCCCATGTCCATGTTGCCGCTGTTACCTAAGATCCAGAAAAGAATTAAGGAAACGATGAAGGCTGGAATAGTTGACCACATCATGTTCTTAATGTGAGCAAATAATTCGTCTTCGGCAATGGCACTAGAAAGGTTAGTTGAATCAGAAAGTGGAGACATCTTATCGCCAAAAACAGCTCCTGAAACAATGGCTCCGGCTACTAATGCAGGGTTAGCATTCATGCTGGCACCGATACCGAAAAGCGCAATTCCGACAGTGGAGATGGTAGTAAAACCACTACCGATGGCCATACCGATAACGGCACAAACGATGAAGACTGATGGAACGAAGACTTGACCACTAATTAAGTGGAAGCCAAGAACCATGATGGAAGGGATGATGCCGGCTTGAATCCAAACACCAATCAAAGCCCCGATCAAAATGAAGATAAAGATAGGAATAATCGCAACGCCGATACCTTCTTTAATTCCGTTTTGAATATCTTCCCAAGAGTAGCCGCGGAATTTTGCCCAGAATGTTAAAAGCAAAACCGTGAACAAAACGGGTACTTCAGGGGATAAGCCGAATTTGATTACTGAGAAGCCAAGTATTGCCAAAAGAATGATTAAGATAATAATGGCTTCTGAGAAGCTGACTTTCTTTTTCATAAAAATTCCTCCAAATAAAAAATCCCGCTGACTAAATAAATAGTCAACGGGACGATTGCAAAACCGTGGTACCACCCACATTGTAAGTCTAAGAACTTACACTCTTACAGATGATAACGGTTCTGGTTGTTTTCCGATACAAAATTATTAACGATGTAATTCATTATTTCCGCCTGACTGGTTTGCACCGACCACCAGATCTCTGAACGCTTAACGGAATAACTACTGTTTCGTTTCTTGTTGTGCATTATGATAGCAAGATTAAAAAATTAAGTCAATAGTTAATTTAAAATTTTTTTGGATAGACGATCTTGCTCTTTTTAGTTAAGATTATCTATGTTAGAAAAAATCATTATGTTTGTAAAAAAGGACAATGATATGCAAAAGAATCAAATTATTGAGTTGGAAATAACGGACTTGTCTTACGAGGCAATGGGAGTTGCCCATTATGAAGGGATGACGGTCTTTGTTAATAATGCTCTTCCTGGTGAAATTGTGAAGGCCAAGATCTTGAAAGTGAAGAAGAACTTTGCTTTTGCCAAGATTGAAGAGATTGTTAAGGAAAGCCCTGATCGAATTAAGGTTAAGTTGAACCAATGGGTCCAAACTGGTTTGGCATCCCTTGCTCATATTAAATACGATAAGCAACTAGAATTTAAGCGTAATCAAGTGGTTAATTTGCTTAAAAAGGCGCACTTAGATAACGTTGAAGTAGGTCAAACTTTGCCTAGTCCTGAACAAGTTGGTTATCGTAATAAGGCACAAGTTCCAGTACGTGAAATTAAGGGTCAACTTGAAATCGGCTTCTTCAGACGTCATTCACATGACCTAGTACCACTGACTAACTTCTTTACCACTGATCCTGAGATCGATCGCGTGTTGGTTGCCGTACGTGATATTTTGCGTAAGAATCATGTGCCAGCTTATGACGAAGTAAACAACAAGGGTGAAGTTCGCTATCTTGATGTTCGCCGCAGTAAGGCTACTGGTGAAATTATGGTAATTTTGGTATGTCTTCATAAAGATTTCCCGGCTTTACCAAGAGTGGCTGCAGAAGTTAGCCAAATTCCTGGTGTATCAGGCCTCATCTTGAACCACAATCCTAAGAAGACCAACGTAATTTTGGGTAAAAAAGATTACGTTGTCTTTGGCAATGATCAAATTACTGATGAAATTGGTGACTTGAAGTTTAGAATTTCACCACAAAGTTTCTTCCAAATTAACTCATTGCAAACGCCACGACTTTACAACTTGGCAATTGAAAAGGCAGATTTGAAGCCAAGCGATGTTGTGATCGATGCTTATTCTGGTATTGGAACAATTGGCTTGAGCGTTGCTAAGCATGTTAAGGCTGTGCGCGGTATTGAAGTGGTTAGGGATGCGATTAAAGACGCCAAGGACAATGCGGAATTAAACGGCATTACTAACGCTAAGTACTACTTGGGCAAGGCTGAAGAAGTTATGCCTCGTTGGGCTAAGGAAGGTCTTAAGACTGACGTTGTATTCGTTGACCCACCAAGAAAGGGATTAACGCCTGAATTTATTGATGCGACAGTCAAGACTGGTCCTAAGAAAGTCGTTTATATTTCATGTAATCCAGCAACGATGGTTCGCGACTTGCAATTGTTCCAAGAGCAAGGTTACGAATTTGATCGAATTGATCCAGTAGATATGTTCCCACAGACTCCACATGTGGAAGCCGTAACGGTGTTGGAGAAGAAGTAAATAACATAAAAGATGCTCATACTCATATAAGAAAGTACGAGAAAAGTATGAAATTAATTAAGGTTACTCAATTAAGTGATGAACTTGCAGAAATGGTTGCCTTGTTTCGGGTAGAGCTGCGTTCCTATAAAGGGATTGTGTCGAAACCAGACATAGAAGCAGGACGTAAAGAAATGGAAGAATATCTTTCTGCTAATTTTCCAGTGTTTGCTGCTCTTGTGAATGGAGAATATGCAGGCTATGTTGTTTGCCGTATTGATAGCAAGGTAGTATGGGTAGAGTCAATTTTTGTAAAAGAAAAATATCGACGTCATGGAGTAGCAACTGCTCTGCATAATAAAGCGGAGAAAATTGCCTTTTCTTATGGTAACGATACTGTTTATAACTATGTCCATCCTAATAATCACCACATGATAGAATTTTTGAGGAAACGCGGTTATACTGTTCTGAATTTAATTGAGATTCGCAAACCGTACAAAGACGAAAAGTTGACGCAAACAATTTCTGTTGGTGAACATGAATTTGACTATTGATTAGATATTGTTGCTATGTATGGATGATAATTACTGAATAATTTAGTGCAAATTTAAAAAGTGTACTATTTCTTTTAAAGAGAAGTAGTACACTTTTTAATTACTGTTTTTAGTACACGAGACTGGCATATTAACTGAAGAATTATTACATATGATATACTAATAAATAATAAGTGAAATGCAATTAAGGAGCAGTAAAAATGAAGGCATTAGTAGTGAACGATCCCAATCATCGGTCAATTGCAGAATTAGAATTTGGCGATTTGACCGTACCAACTCCTGAAAAAGACCAAGTTCTAATCAAGGTTTATGCAGTGGGGTTAAATCCAGTAGATTATAAAATTGTTGAAAGTGGAGTTAGTGCTTGGAAATATCCGCACATCTTAGGACTAGATGTGGCCGGAAAAATTGTTAAAGTTGGTGATCAAGTTAAAGACTGGAAAGTTGGAGATCGTGTGTCAGGACATGGTGATCTAACTAAAAATGGATGTTTTGCAGAATATGTGTCGGCACCAACTTATGAATTAGCCAAGATTCCTGATGATATTACTTACGAAACAGCGGCAAGCATTCTTTGCGGCGGGCTAACTGCATATGAGGCAATCGAACGAAAGGCAAACTTTAGTAATGTTAAAACAGTCCTTGTTCATGCAGGTGCTGGTGGAGTAGGAAGTATTGCTGTGCAGCTTGCTAAACGTCATGGCTGCCAGGTTTTCACTACAGTGTCTACTAATAAGATAAAGTATGTTAAAAAATTGGGCGCTGACGTAATTATTGATTATCGCAAACAAGATGTAACAAAAGAAATCAAAAGATTAACTAAGGGATTAGGTGTTGATTTAATTATTGATACTGTTGGAAAAGCAGAGGCTGAAAAAGACTTGGCACGCCTTGCTTATAATGGACAATTGGTAACAATTGTTGATGTTCCCGATATTACTCGGACACCAATGTTTAATCGTGCTTTGGGGATGGCTGTTGTTAATCTGGGTGGTGCTCATCTTAGTAAAAATCCTTTTCAGCAGACCGATCTTGGTCGAATGAACGGGGAACTACTCGATTTGGTTAAAAATGAAGAAGTTAAACCGTTGATTGAAAAAGTAATTCCGTTTGATCAAATTATTGAGGGACTGAATGAGATTAAGGAAAGAAAAGTGATTGGCAAGATTGTGGTTCGGATGGCTTAAAATTTGATGAAGTAGCAATTTCCGGAATTGTGACGTGTTATATGATGTTCTTTAAGAAAGATATTTACTATGAAGAAAACAGAACATGAAAAATTATTAGCTGGTGAAGACTATGACTACAGGGATGCTGAAATTCAACAAATGTTAGCTAATGGTCGCAAGTATTGTGCACAAGTTAATACCGAAACTAATCCAGCTAAACGACAAGAAGCAATTAAGAATTTGTTTAATAAAGTAGGCAAGGATTTAGCAATTAATGGTCGTATTGATGTACTTTACGGCAATCACACTTCATTTGGCGATAACGACTTTATCAATGATAATTGTCGTTTGCAGGATTCGAATTTGATTACTTTTGGCGACAGAGTAATTGTGGCACCAGATTGTAAATTCTATTGTGGTGAACATGCTATTGATGCCAATAAGCGTTTTGGCACGCGCGAAGACGGCACTAAATATTTAATTAGTTATACCAAGCCAATTACAGTAGGTAACGACGTTTGGATTGGCGGTAACGTTACAGTCATTGGCGGTGTGCATATTGGGAATAACGTAATTGTAGCGGCTGGCGCTGTTGTAACTAAGGACGTTCCTGATAACACAATTGTTGGTGGAGTTCCTGCAAAGGTAATTAGATCGCTACCTGCTTTGAAATAGTTAAGTAATCACCATCTTTGAGTATCACCACACTTGAAGATGATGATTTTTTTACATCCAATCAATTATGGAAATATCTTAGAGTAACAAGGGAAAACGATATGTTTATTAATCACTTAAATTAAAAAATACTAAATTTTTGTTGACATATCATGAAAATGAGATTAATATCATTTTCAACAAATCAAATAAGAAAGTTAGCTTTGATAAGGAAAAGTAATTTTGAATCATACTTTCAGAGAGCCTTTGGTTGATGAGAAAAGGTAGTAAAATTCAAGATGAAAATCACCTTTGAGCAGGAGTTACGATATTTAGTAACTTCAGGGACTGCCCTTTATAGCAGCGATGTATCGCCCATTTTTTAATGGGCCGCACATGCAAGAGACTAGGATTCTATTCTAGTAAATTTAGGTGGTACCGCGTTTATGAAACGCCCTATTGGATCAATATGATCCGGTAGGGCGTTTTTTGTTTATCTAAGCTAACGTTTAATTTTTTAGAAAAAGAGGACGTTATTATGAAAAACTGGTTAAAATCATTATCATTTGGAGCTTTAACAGCTGGTGTCGTTGCAACTTTATCTGCTTGTTCTAACAATTCTACAAGTGGAGCAAGTCAAAGTTATAAAAAGTCGATGTCATGGATGACTACTTCCGAAGTTCAAACTCTTGATCCTGATAAAATGGTTGACACTGCTAGTGGTGAACAAGCAAACAACGTTTTTGAAGGCTTAAATCGTTTGAACAACAAGAACCAAGTTGTTCCTGGTGTTGCTACTACAACTACCCAAAGTAAAGATGGCTTAACCTGGACTTTCAAGCTTAGAAAAAATGCTAAATGGAGTAATGGAGATCCCGTAACAGCGCAAGATTTTGTTTATTCAATGCGAAGAAAGTTAGATCCAAAGACTAAATCTCAACAGCAAAATCACTTCGATTCAATCGTTAATGCACCTGAAGTTATGAAAGGAACTAAAAAGCCATCATCTTTAGGTGTTGAAGCTAAAGATAAATACACTTTAGTTGTTCATCTAACTCACGCTACTCCATACTTTAAGACTTTAACTGCAACTGGGTGGAATCCAGAAGACGAAAAGGTAGTTAAAAAATATGGTGATAAATATGGTACCGCCTCAAAATATATGGTTTATAACGGTCCATTTACAAGTAGTGGTTGGACAGGAACCAACTTAAGCTGGAAGCTTAAGAAGAATAATCAATATTGGGGCAAGAAAGCTGTCAAACTTGATACGGTTAATTACAGTGTTCAAAAGACTCCATCTACTGACTACAATCTTTATCAAGCAAATAAACTTGATGGAGCTTATCTCGATACTCAAGGTTCAAAGCAATTAAAGAATCAATCAGGCTACCACGTATTTAAACTAGATAGAACTGAATATCTTACTTACAACGTATCCAAGAATAAGGATTTAGCTAATGTTAATTTGAGAAGAGCATTCTCAATGGCTTTGAATCGTAAATCACTTGCTCAAACTGTAGGAGCCGCAAATACAGTTGCCACTACTTTCTCTGGACCACAAGAAACAGTCGGCAATACCAATTTCAACAATTACGCTGAAAAGCATCTAAATAATCAATATGTTACTTACAACAAGGATGAGGCAAAGAAATCATTTGATAAAGCCTTAAAGCAATTAGGAAAATCAAAAGTTAGCTTCACTTTAACTGGCGATGATGATGACGTTTCTAAGAAAGTTACTGAATTTGTTCAAAGTGCATTAGAAGAAACTTTTGGTAAGAAAGTTGATGTTCAAGTTAGAAATATGACTAAGACTACACGTGTAAGCAACATGCTTAATGGTAATTACGATGTTGACTACACCGGTTTATCAACTGACTTCAACGATCCATATGCAATGCTCAGCGTTATGATGACAGGCCAAAGTTACAACTTTGGTAAATGGTCAAACAAGCAATATGATCAATATTTAAACGATTCGAACAAGGAATTAAATAATACTAAACGTTTGGACTACTTCCTTAAGGCAACTCAAGTTATGAATGATGAACAACCATTAACTCCTTTGTACCATGATGGTCAAGCTTGGATGGTTAGAAATTCTGTTCATAATTTAGGCTTTACTTCAAGCAGTTTTAACTTCAGAGATACTTATGTAACTAAATAATAAGTGGGGTACTAAAAATGACGAAAACAGCTTTTTTAAATTGTAATTTATTTGTTGGTAATGAAAATGATTTAGTCTCAAATGCATGGTTTGTTGTTGGTAATGAAAATGATTTAGTCTCAAATGCATGGTTTGTTGTTGATGATGAAACAGGTAAATTAACAGCGCAGGGTTCAGGAAAGTTTGATGAAAAAGTAGATAAAACAGTTGATCTAGATGGGCAATATGTGATGTCGGGTTTAATTAATGCCCATACTCATATTGGCTCTGATCGAGTGGCAAATCGAAACTTCCCACAAACGGAAACTACTGTAACATACAATGCTTTGCATAATTTAAAAGAAGGTTTGCAAGGCGGAGTTACTTATATTCGTAGTTGTGGCGTGCCATTTGATGTAGATATTAAATTGAAAAGAATGCGAGATCAACTTCCCTTTGAGGGACCAGGTTTACGACCAGCAGGGATGCCGATTTCAATTTTAGGTGGCCACGCTGATTTGCCTATAGGTGAAAACAATGAGCAAAATGCAGCTCATTTAGTTAATTCTCCAGATGACGTACGCAAAGCAATTAGAGAACAATTTAAAAAAGGTGCTGAAAATATTAAATTAATGGCAACTGGTGGCATTATGTCACAAGGTGATCAAGTTGATGATACCGAATTATCTCTTGAAGAAATGCAAATGGCCGTCAAAGAAGCACATTCTAAACATATGACAATTTGTGCACACGCAGAAGGTCGCTTAGGAATTCATTATGCTGTGGTTGCTGGTGTAGATTCTGTTGAACATGGCTTTTATGTCAGCGATGAAGATATTGAATTGATGAAAAAGCAAGGAACATTTTTATCACCAACTTTAACTGCAGGAAACCAAATTGTAGTAAATGGTAAAGGCAAGCTATCGGATTTCTCATATCAAAAGATGTGTGATAATGTTGAAGCCTTTTATGAACATGTAGGTAAAGCAATCAAGGCAGGAGTTAAGTTGGCTTTAGGTACTGATGCTGGTACTTTTAATAATCCATTAAAAGATACATATAAAGAATTGGTTGAACTTGTTAGAGCAGGAGCTACTAATTATCAGGCACTTCATGCTGCTGGTTTAGGTTCTGCAGAGTTATTAAAGATTGATAACGAATACGGTTCTCTTGAAGTAGGAAAATATGCAGACTTTTTAGTTTTAAAGAATAATCCACTAGATGATGTAGCTGCAGTCGGTCAAGAAGATAAGCAAGTTTATCAACATGGTGAAAGAAAATTTTAGTAGTGATTTAGAAAAGAGATTAAAATGACAACTACTTTGTATAAAAATTTCAATTTGTTTGATGGTACTGAAGATAAAGTAACTGATAATGCCTGGTTCTTGGTTAATGATGAAGCTGGACGCTTAGAAAAAGTCGGAACAGGCGATAGCACTGAAACTGCAGATAAAACTGTTGATTTGAATAATCAATATGTTATGCCAGGCTTAGTTGATGCACATACTCATATTATGATGAATGCTTTTACTAATAAGCTCTATTACCTGACTGAAACCGAACTAACCTTGCAAGCTTTGGAGAATTTGCGTGAAGGGTTGAAAGCTGGATTGACCCTTGTTCGTGATTGCGGTGCAGCATTTAATGTTGATGTTAAGTTGCAAAAATATCGTAAGGATCATCCCTTCGATGGACCAGAAATCGTTCCTTCAGGTCGACCAATGTCAATGACTGGTGGACACGGCGATTTTGTTGAAGGAGAAAATGGTGAAGCAACTTGGGGCTACTTAGTTGATTCACCTGATGAAATGAGACATGCCGTTAGATGTGCATTTAAAGCAGGTGCAAAAAATGTAAAATTGATGGCTACTGGTGGTGTTATGTCAGCTACTGACCAAGTTGATGACACTGAACTTAGCCTTGAAGAATTGCAGATGGCTGTCAAAGAAGCTCATTCTAAACATATGACAGTTTGTGCTCATGCTGAAGGAGATCGTGGCATTCATAATGCGGTTGTAGCTGGGGTTGATTCAGTTGAACATGGTTGTTATGTCAGAGATGAAGATATTGAATTAATGAAAGAGAAAGGTACATATTTAACACCTACTTTGATTGCTGGATATACTATTCCTAAATATGGTGAAGGCAAGTTGCCACAATATATGTTGGATAAAGCAAATGCATTTTTAGATGATTTCTTTGAACATGTTGGAAAGGCAATTAAAGCTGGAGTGAAGTTGTCATTTGGAACTGACTCGGGTACTCCATTTAATCCGTTTAGGGATGCACCTGTAGAATTAAGCTTAATGGTTAAAGCAGGAGCAACTAATTTTCAAGCATTGCAAGCTGCCGGAATGGGTTCAGCGACGCTACTTCGGATGGAAAAAGATTACGGTAGTTTGCAAGAGGGTAAGTTTGCTGATTTCTTAGTCTTGAAAAATAATCCATTAGAAGATGTGGCTGCAGTTCAGCAAGAAGATAAGCAAGTTTATCAACATGGTGAACGTAAATTTTAATAAAATATTTGACTTCCTATAAGAAATCCTGTTGATGAAGGGTAAAAGATTAG
>NZ_CABUIW010000013.1 GCF_902491705.1 uncultured Lactobacillus sp.
TGCCCCAAACAGGCAGTAAATAGTTCTTATATAGGCTGATATATCAACATTTATAAAATATATAGGACCCAAATGGGACCCATTTAGAATAGTTAATAATTTTATTGACTTAAAATCCCGACATCCGATTAAGATGCCGGGCTATTTTGTTCTTTTATAATGGGTCTTACATTGAATAATAGTAAAGCTATTTTTAGCTTCCGGAGCATACACTAATCGATCAACATCATTAATTCTCCTTGACCATAATCCTGTTAAGTTCCCCTTTAATGGTTCTGGCTTCCCTAGTCCTTCAAACAAACCATCTCTTCGAATAGACTTAATGGGCTTATTGATCCTTTTGAGAGTCTTTTTATCTTCTTTCTGCCAAGCAACATATTCATCCCAAGCATCATCTTCCCACTTAACTGGCATTATTTATCCTCCAAAAGGTCATGCTCAGATATTTGCTTACCCTTTTTATATTCTTTGAAACGCTTTTCTAATACTTCCATGTTGTCTTTACTATAAAAAGGACTTGCTTTAATTTCAAATGGAATTTTCTTTTCGTTAACCAGTGCCTTAGTAGCTAAGGTAATCCAAACAGAAAAATTCAGTCCCATGTCATTAAGTAGTTCTTCAGCTTCATTTTTTAATGACGGATCCATACGAGCCGTTACTTTTGTTTCATTTGCCATTATGTAACCCTCCTTGTATTACATTGTGATTACATTGTACATCTTTGTGCCGAAACAATCAATTAATAACGCAAAAAATCCCTAGTATCTCTTATGATAAACAGCCGTTCGCTTTACGACACTAAAAAAAGACGATATACTTTAACTGTCAAGTCTAGTATATCGTCTATACCATCAGCTATCTCTGATGGATTTTTTCGTTTTAAATGGCAAGAATATTCTTGATGTTTTGGAAAACCTCATAAGGAATGTTATCAGTGTGATCAACAATCTTGTAAGTGCGATTTTCTAAATCAAGGCTTGTCATTTGTTCAACCAGTAGTGTTCCTTTTGTCTTGGTGCCTGTTGTTACACTATCCCAGTTAATCGCAGTAGGAAAATTCTTTTTCTCACTCGTAAATGGGATAACCCATGTAAACGGGGTAACTACACTTAAAAAAGGATCGCTAACCACTAACCAAGGACGATAGCCCTTTTGCTCATGATTATGTTCTGGCTTAGGCGCATTATCCAACATAATAATGTCACCTTGTTTTAGTTCTGATGACGCCATTACATCACCTCCATAATTTATTTAGCGTGTTACAAACGTCTTTCAACTCGCACACTAATTTTAAATTAATTCATGACCAACCGGATCGCCTTTATCAACAATTTCAAATGGGTACGGCTGACTTGAGTCATATCCATCAAACATTTGCTCTAACTTGCTTTTTTCTTTTTTAGGTCTAATAATAATCGAATCGTTGCTTACAGTTACTGCAACTTCATCATCTTTAGGGGTAATTCCAGCCTTTTCTAGTAATTCTTTAGGAAGACGAATGGCATTCGAATTGCCCCATTTTCTTAATTTAAGTGCTTGTTCCATCACTGCTTCCTCCTTCGATTGCCTATACGTATACTCACAATTATTAGTATATACTCGTTTACACTTAATATCAACGTGTATATACACAAAAAATCCCTAGTGGTAGTTGCATGGTCTGCAATGATCACTAGGGAGTAATTAATGCTATTCAAATTTTCCATATGCTTCATTCGTGTAAGCATTCCGTACCGCTACATAGCCATACTGACCCGTATCTGTGTAATTTGCTATTCTATTCCTTCCTTACTTTCAAAATTTCGTCTCTGACCGTAGCTTGAATATAATACTTTAATTCATTTTCAATTGCTTCACGATCAGCTGCTGAAAGCCTAGTTTCGGTATCGGTTGGTTTAGCCGGTTGATTATCTACTGATTGATTTTCAGTCGTGACTAAGGCACCATCATCTCCGAAATTATACTGTGATCCCTCAATTTCTTGTTTTCCAGTTAGCATCCAGGCATTATCAGGATCGAAATAGTATTCCTTGCCATTAATTTTTTGCCAACCAGTCAGTGCTGCACCAAACGAACCATCATGATTAGTGTTGAAATAATACCAATGGTCATTAATCTTTTGCCAGTTAGTTAAGACATTACCAGAAGTATCTAGGTAGTACCATTTATTATCAACTTTTCGCCAAGCACTCTTAACTGGCAACCCATTTTCGTAGTATTGCCAAGTATCACCGTTATCTTGCCAACCATTGTTACTGCCACTTGGGTTTGCAATCTTTTGCCATGTTTCTTTGGTCAAGTAGAAGATGCTTCGGTCCATATCTCCACCGGTAAATTGCCATCCAGTTAGAGCACTGAACACGCCAGAACTAACACTCATATTTGGCAAAGTCCAACTATTCCAAGTCATTGATGCATACTTAGCTACCCAGACACCGCAGTATTGAGCACAGTTGGCAACCTGCCACAATGCTGATTCCTGTACATAAATTAAGGGCCATACTCCAGTAAGTCGATGTACTTCAGTTACGAAGCGCAAAGACCAGTTAGTATCGCTCCAAGAACTATTTTGATATGATTCCCAGTCAAGGATAAGAATTCCTTGACCAATATAGTTCTTGATGTTGTTAATGAAGTATTGTGCTTCGGCTTCCGGATTGCCACCGCCAGCATAGTGATATAACCCGCGCAATTTACCCAGTTGGCCGGCCAAATCCCATTGATGATTACATCGTGGATTTACGTAACTCGTTCCTTGAGTAGCTTTTACAATCACCCCATCGGCATGGCTATCTCGAATAATACTGTCTGAACTACCAGAATAAACATCTACTGTATACAATGCCATTGCTAGTTAGCCTCCTTCATTAAATCATTAGCGCGGTTGGGTGCGGTTTGAATGGCAACCTTAACTGGATCTTCAACAGTTAAACCAGTCAGATCAGATTTTTCATAAGCTGCTTGCACCGCTGACTCAATTGCTTTGACATCAACATTTTTAAAGCCTTGCTTATTCAAAGCATCTTGAACAATCGTTGTTGCTTGATTGAACTTAGCATCGCCTGTCATCTGTGCATTAACTAGTGAACTAACCGCAGTGTCAGCCACCTGCTCAATAAATGACCAAAGTTCCTTTGATTGTGCTGTTTTAGCGTGTAGTGCCCGTGCATGAATCAAATTTTTAGCATACGTCAACGCATAAAAAATAGCGGTTGAGACAACTGCTGTGATTACGTATTCCGGAATTACATTAATGATCGTGTTCATCCTTATTATTTCCTTTCTTATAATCATCACTTAACTTGTAAATATAAGGCTTAACCCAGCTAGGCAATGGTAATCCCATTTGCCCCCAGTTTTCCACAATAGATACTGCATAATATAATATGTAAAAGCTTATAAAAGTATCACCTGCTTTACTCATACCGTTAGCATCCAACATTGGATAGAGTGTCAGAATCACCAAGGTTAAAACCCCATGCTTGATTAATCCGGTAACTCCTTTAGTTGAGGTTGTCCGTTTTGTAACTAGACTCTTTGCAAACCCAGTAACAATATCAATGATGACCGCCCAAACAAACAACCAAATCAAAGGATTATCTTCCATACTCTGAAAATGCAAAAAATACATCTGATGATACGGAATTGATAATGCTGTTAACAACTGCAATGGCTACCTTCCCCCTTTTAGATGCAAATATAAATAACAGCCGCCCTTTCGTATTGTGTATTTCTTTGGCGACTATGTATTAGTTAATAATCCATTTTTGTTGATGTTACTTCAAACCAAGGTTCCCAATTGCTACCCGCATATATTCGGTATAATAATTTTCCACCAGCTCCAATTAATAATTGACTCTTTGTTTGATTACCATCACCCAGCTGGATGATCCAACCCCATTCAAGAGCCCCTCGAAAACTTTTTGGCCACGATGTTTCGTTGGCAGGAATTGGACCATTTCGCCAAAATCCGAAATTGTAAAAGCCTGAAGAAAGATGATCCAAATTTGGATTTTGAATTCCAACAAAATGACTTCCGTTGATAAAATTACTTAATTTGGCAAAATTTCCATTAATCTTGCCAGCCCATTGCCGGTTCTTATTAATTTGTTCTAAATTCATTCTGTACCTCCTAGTGTTGTACGATTACGCTTCCGCCACCGCCGATGTTTCCACCATACTTATCGGCATCAGTTGATGGGTTAGTATTAGCTCCATTCTGTGGATTTCCTGATTGCCCATCTGTTTGTGTCCCTGAACCAGAAGCAGCCGCATTTTGAGATGATGTGGTTGCTGTTGCTCCGCCAGGCCGAACGGTAATGACCGTTCCTTGGCCACCACCGCTAACATTTCCACCATATTTGTCGGCATCGGTTGTAGTAGCTGATCCATCATCTGGATTGATCGGATAGAGATCGGCATCACTACCAAATTGCGTAGTCATGTACCAACGTGCCCATGTGCCGTTGTTCTTAACACGAATGAATTCGTTACCGTCACTATCAACAAACATTTGCACAATCGGACTAGAACCGAAGGTTTTAAGCACGCCACCGGCGTTCTTGGACTCACTTGGTGCTCCAGGAACGTTAGCCGGAATAAGGTAAACTTTAGGTTCAGTAGCACTGTCAAGACTACCAGACCATTCAATTCCAGAATCAACTCCTGAAACGTAGTTATGCATTTCTTCAATAGTTGGAACTGCATTTTGCCGAATGAGTTGCGTATAAGTGTCAAGCTCAGTCTTCAGTGCTGTCGTAGCGTCCGAGATTTGGTCAAATCGGTTGGTAATGTTACCAATCTCTTTCATCTTTTGGTCAGCGTACGACTGAAGTTGAGCTACCGCTCGATCCATGTCAGTTTCAAATGGTTTAGCATTAATTCCCATTTCCACTAAATTAGGTAAAACGTTCAGCTGGATCCCAACAGTCGAAATCTTCTGTCCCTTACCATCATCAATGTAGAAGTACGTCCCCTCTGGATTCCATTGTCCTTCTACTTGGAACATACCTGCTGGCCAATAAAAATTTACTTTCCCCACTTGTTCGTTAGCACCCGGCAGGTCATAGGCAGCCCAACCAACGCCGGCAAATCGTTTACCATTTGGAGCAATTCCTTCAAAGCCGACATTATAGTTAGTTAGATCTTGAGGTAAGCCATGATGCCTAAATTGTAGGTTAACCGTTGCTAAACTGTCAGCTACTCGTCCTTGAAAGCGTGGTGTTAAGTTAACATAGGTTGTTGTGTCATTGTCATCGGTACCTTTATCAAGGTCCAAGACAACGTATTTATTATTTGCAGCCAATTGCTTTCCTCCTAGTTAAGATAAATTTTGACGTAACTTAAAAGCCGGTCTAACAATGCGTTAGCCGACTTAAAATTGCTATTTAGTTGTTCATAGTATAGTGGGTCAAGTACTAACCGCTCTGGCAACCAAAGAACTAAGTAGTCAGTGTCTTGATCTGTAATTTCATCTATTAATTCATGGGCATTATACACATCAACTAGTAGATTCAAATTTGATTGTAACTGCCTTGTCAGTTTAATCGTCCAAAGGTAAACCGAACGGTTTAACTTATTTCCCGGGTTATCTAATACTGGTATTTTCAGATTAAACTGTTCGTCAACATCCATAAAAGTATTACTAACAGCGTTCACTAAAAAGGCTATTTTATCGTAAACTTGCTGCGTGTAATTCGTGTACGTTGAGATCAATTCACTATTTGTTGGAATGTCCTGATACGCTGTCCAAATCATGAGTGCTCACCAGCGTATACCGTATGCCATTTAGTCCAAGTTCCTGCTGAGTATCCTCTGGTGTAGACAGCACCAGTCTGCATATCAATAATTTGTTGTGTTGCATAGACACCGTTTAGCCAGCCAATCACCTGTAAGGAAAACAAATGTGTTTCAATACCGACAGCCGGTTTAGACCAAGGACCGTTCTTTGGAAGAATATTTGGCCCAACATAAAAATTATTTTCCGTGTAACTATTCAAATCATCATTGGCCGTAATTTCCTGAGTAGTAGTCATGGAACCTGGAATTCCTTTTAGTGAGACTTGTGGCACGTTATCAATATAAAGCATACTATTTCGGACTTCCACCTTCGGTGAATGACCATCCTTACCATTCTGACCGGATGGGCCCGGTTCACCTTTTTCGACCATTGCCCAATATTGGGTATCGGTTGGAGCAATTTTTCGATTAGACCGTACCACAACAAAAGTTTTTCCACCAAAATTAACTACATTTAAGACTTCATAGTCTTCATTAGGGTTATAATTACCCTTTAATTCAATGCTCGTTGACATCATTTCACCTCTTTCTATCCACCAATTGCAGTTCCACCACTAATAATTCCACCATCATCGTTTTTTAGCAAAGTCCAATCTTGCCAACTAATTGGATGGGCATCATTAGAGCCTGTAGTTTGACTACCATCTGACCGAAAACCGTAACGATAAAAAATGTGTGGCTTTTTGTTATAAGTCACACATTTAGAAATTTGAAAGCACGCTGTGGAATTACAGTACGTTGTGACGAATACCATCATCAGATCTGGCAAAGTTTCTCCACCGGTAAGTGACATCCATTTCCCAGTTAGTGATGGAATCCCCGTCGTATCTTTCAAAGATGAAAGTATGGTAACCGCGTCTTCATGCACCCCGTAAGTAAATTTTACTTGATCAAAGTTCTTATATGAATTGCTTTCATCAATCGCTAATACACCGGAATTACCACTACTACCGCTTGCGGCACTGGCAGCTGATAAAGCATCAGTTGCTTTTTTCATCGCCGCTGACGCTGCGTTTTGGGCCTGATTAGCAGTCTCAGCCAACGCCGCAATAGCCCTACTGTTACTAGCTACTCCAGCTTGAGCAGCTCGTGCAGCTGACATGGCATTGCCATCACTAGCAGGTGCAACACTCTGTACTTTAGTATCAACATAATTTTCAAGTTGACCCTTCAAATTATTAATAGTGGCTGAATCAATGGTTCCGTTTTGGCCATCTTTCCCAGCCTTAGCTAACAATTTCCAATGGCTGGTATCAGTTGGCACAATGTTTTGCGCATCTACAATACAAACATACGATGATCCGTTATATGTGACTTCATCTAAGTAAACATACGACTTATTAGCATCATAATCTCCAGTAAAATTCATTAAAACTCGGCCTAGATTTTCTGTTGCCATTAGGCACCTCCTACCGTCATTACTAAGTTACCGTTGTCTAAGCTAAAGTGACAGCTCTGTGCTACCTTAACCGCTACGGCATCAGCAATGGAACCATTTGATTGGTCGTCAACTTTTACAATTAGATTGCCAGTTAATGAATCAATTTGCACTCTCAGGTGCTGTTTAATTAATTCAGCAATTGCTTGGGTGGACAAACTAGCATCACCGCTAGTTGATGATGTCCCGTCTCTACCGTGTAGTGATTGTAACCATTCGGTCTGTGAACCAGTAAAGCCATTATCTACTGCAATTTCATAAGCTGATTTACCATCATGCCCAGCGGGTCCCGGTGTTAAAGAGATGTTCCGTAAGTCCTGTTTAGTAGCTAAATCAGGCTTATTCGTAACCTGCGTCCAGTCTAATGAAGTAACAGTTCCAGACGAACTAAACTGGCTTAAGCGACTATTTAATTCTGTTTCAGTAACCAATTCTGGCTTATTTAGAATGTTAGCCCATTCAATACTAGAAATTGTAGGACTAGTTTGTGAAAGATATGGCCGTAATAGCGGTGCAAGTTTAATTGCATCATCTTCAGTATATATTCTGCCCCACAAATTAAGTAGTAACTTATAAGTTATACCATTGTCACGCGAATATCCCATCCCCCAAGTTTGAGTCGTGGGGTCAAAAACTTTTTCCCAAAATAAATCTGTATATGTGCTATCGCTCATGAGTTGTCCTCTCCCTTGTTATAGGCAACATCATGCTGCTTCTTTATTTGTGTTTCATCAAAAGTCATATGTTTATCGTTATCATTATTGATTATTTGAGTAATGGACTGCGATTGCTTATCTAGACTACTTGCCATTCCTCGTAATCTAGTCGTTTGTTGTTCTAATGAACTCTTTATCTGACTGACACGCTGCGCCTGATAATCCAAAATAGTTTGTTTAGTCTTGTTAAGAGTTATTTGTGTATTTTGATTTCCTGATTTTGGGTAGTAATCATAGCCAACCGTTCTCCAGGAACCAGCATATTTTTTAACTCTTGCTTGAACTCTTACTATTTCACCAGGTTGTGGTAAAAAAGTATTTCCTTTTAATTCAACTTCTACAGTTAAATCAGGATTGGGATTTAGTTTAGTTAATCCTACTTTTCGCATTGATTCTGCATCGTGAAAGCGTTCATCAACAAAATCAGGTCCTGGTTGAACCCCCCATTCTTTAATGGATTGCTCATCTTCAAGAATAAATGGTTCAAAATAATATATCTCTTCAGTCGTAGAACCACTACTACCACTTGAACCTTCAGCAGCAATACCAGATTTAATAGTTTGCTGTGGATCAATCCATGTCCCGTCATTGCTAAAGGCATGATTAAAAGCTTCAGGGAAACTGTGTCTAGTAATACCAATGTGTAAATGATCAGTATCCCTGTGACCAATAACTTGACCAGTAGTTACCGTGTCTCCGACATTGACAATAATATTACTAGCACTACTAAAAGCTTCCTGATATTCAACGTTCAATCCAGAATCATCAGTGATAACTACATACCATTTAATTTCATTACCACGCCATTCTTTTTTGGTAACTTTGCCACCGTGAATAGCATGTACATCTGTACCCGGATGATCAACTGAGCCAAAATCAAGGCCGTCATGAAAGCCATTTGGACGAAATTCACCACCTGGTTGTACACCAAATAATTGACCGCCAGAAAACTTACCTTCACCAACGGACGGGAATGGCCATCCCCAACTTCCACCGCCAGAATTAGTATGTCCACCCCAAGCTTTTATTTGGTTCACACAACCAGCTAATGGCCGACCATATCTCCCAGGATTCTCATTAGCCAATTCCATTACAGCTGCTGCCGTGCCTTGTAAGTAAAGACGACCAATTGTCCCCTTACCGAAATCCTTATTCCATTGAGCCGTTAACTGTGGACTTGCATATGCTCCGTAACCTGTAGCAGGAGTAAAACTGTCACTATTAGCGAACTCCTTAATCCAGTTGCATACACGTGTTGCATCAGCATAAGGGTCGGTCAAGTGGTCTCCATAGTGATTTAGCCAACTAAATGAAGTTGGATTTCCTTCTTGCAAATCATATGCAAAGAACCATTCTGGACTTACTCCAGCGTTTTTTACTGTATCGTAAAGACGGTTAACATCAACACCCCAGGCACGAACTCGAACATCCTTAGACGCAAAATCGTTAATCATCTGTTGTTTGTTAACACCAAAGTCAGCATTAATTGTAGATTTTGCAAATCCTTCCACACTATCAACATTCCCTCCAGTTCCACTACTGGTTGAAATATTAATAGTGTGTTTACCACCTACACATCGAATTTGATTAATAATCGTTCGACTATCACGAGTAGTTTTTAACGAAGATAAGTCATGTGGAAAATCAAGAACTCGACCATTATCTTTAGCAAATTGTAATTCATCATAGACAATGATTTTTTTGTTATCTGGATAAATAACAATATTAGGCCATAGTTCAACAATTTTACTCAGCATATCCTTACCGCTACCACTTAAGTTTTCAATTTGTTTTTTCTCAAAATTACCATGAATTTCATAAGAGAAACCTAATTTATTGTTATCAATCCACTTTTTAAGGACATCTTCAACTGAATAGCTTGGGTATTCTGGTTCTTGACCATCTTTTTGCGAGCTTTGACTTTGCTCATTTAAATCGCTTCGAACATATAATCGGTTAATTTCGTTATAAATATGCCATGCCAGTATTTCTTTAGTACCTCGGTCAATATTTTCAACACAATTTTTTACTACGTATTCCTGACCATCAAGAAAAATATGAGTTTCATTATCAAGCTCATCGTACAATTCAGAGCCCAGATCAATAGCAGTGAAGTTAATTTGGTACGTAGAATTATTTTCCCATTGAATATGGAATGTCGGCCACAAAATGATCTTATTTATTGGCTCTTTCACATCCTCTTTATGAGGCGTCATTAATACTAAACCGATAAAATCATCCCCTAACCTAAATACATATATGGAAAGCTAAACGTGATATCTAAATCGCTTGCACCCGAAACTTCAATGTTATTAATTCCTGGTTTCAAAGTCAGATAACCGTAGTCCGTATTGGTGCTATCCAATTCATCATTTTTATAGGTATTAATACCGTTGAGAATCAGAGTATCTCTACTTCCAAGATTTTTGTTATAAGTCCATGAAGTATTAGTAGTTTTGTTTTTAACGGTAAATTTACCACCATTGTGCTTCATAGTTATCTTCAAATCATGATTTTGTGTTTCAGGATCTACTGTGATATCTCCAGCATTATATACACTGAAAGATGTTTGACCTGTAAAATGATATTGTAATTTTTTTACGGGTAAATTCATGTTCAAAGATAAGAATTCTTTTTCAGTCATTTTATCCGTGTGCAGTCGACTAAACCTTAATCCTGATGGATTATCAAAGGGTATTTCAATAACACAATAATTTGGATCTTCTGGTGGCACGTCAATATTAAATGCTCCAGAACGACAATAACGCACAATATCAGGCTCAACTCCAGTACGCAGTCTAAAGATTCCTTTTTGGGCAAAAACACGATAAATTTCATGCTTAGCTAGTTTATAATCTCGTCGATCTATCCACTGTAACAAGAATCGTGCGGTGACTGTTGTTTGACCATATCGGGAATAGTTCCAGATGTTACCGTCTTGTATCGTATCATCGCGATAGTTATGTAAAAGATTTGGTGCTTCTGATAACCCCAAGAAAGTAAAATGACTAGTAATTTCATTACTAGCCGCCTCATCTTCATCATCAATTTTAATGTATAAAATATTAGCTGCGATTATCAACACCTCCTACAGTCTTTGCTCATTAAGGTATATCTGGTCTCGGCCCATAACCGTATACATTTGGTCTTTATCAAATGCACTAGCTTTAATTGCTGACAATTGAGCAGCACTTAAGCCAAGCATTGTGCCCATTCGATCCACAACTTCCCCCATCTTAACGATCAATTGAGTCATTTGGCTATTATCATCATTACGGTTGCTGTAATTATTAGTTACAACTTTCTGGCTAGTAATACTTGGCTTCATGGAATTCAAAACTGATACAGCATCTGACGTTCCATTCGCATATTGTGGTAAATGTGGGAACAATTTAAGTGTGTCACTAGCTTTAAGAACCTTTGTACCACGTGGAGCATTCATAATTACGTTCCGTCCAAAAGGAATAAAAGGCTGCTGACTAGGAAACTGGACTGCTTCACGAAAGACTGGACCAGGCTGGTCATTGACAATCATCGGTCCACCGATGTGGTAGTTAGTCCCACTTGCGTGATGTTTTCTTGTGATTGTCTCATAGATAGTCTTAACTGTGTGAACTATTGGATCTGTATTATTCCATTCTTTGATTTTATTTATTGCTCCTTGAAGCACCGCACTAGCATGATCATTAGCTTTAGCTATTTTATGCTCTACACCCGTGCCGTTCCACTTAGAAACAGAACCGGTTGCTGAACCAAAAGGACCAGAAGCAGAATCAAAACCATTGGCAGATTTAGAGCCAGCTCCAGTGCCATTCCAACTGAATACACTGCCAGTCGCATTTTTGAATGGACCAGATGCATTATCGAACGCAATAGCATTCTTTGGTTGACCAGGATTAGCCTTTTGCCATTCTTGAATAGCTCTGTTAGCAGCATCAATATTTCCGCTAGCATGATCTTGAGCAACAATTCGTTTTGCAACGCTTGCTGGCATACCACGCCACAATCCGTACTTAGTAATTAAATTTCCAAGCTCTGGACCACCTTTTGCATTAACAATAGCTTGCTGTTGCTTAGGTGTTAACTGATTCCAGCGTCCCATTTGGTTTAAGGCCTGCATAACGTCAGCAGTACCCTTGGTATAAACAAGTGCCTGCTGCTGTTTAAATGTTAAGCTATTCCAGAGTCCAGCTTGGTTAATTGCATCAACTAGCTGTTTTGTCCCCTTAGTATTAACAATCGCTTCTTGTTGCTTAAGAGTTAAGCTATTCCACTTGTCGGTTTTACTTAAAGCGCTAATTAAAGGCCCGGTGGTTTTATCCTTTAAAACGGCTTCTTGCTCTTTCATGGTCAAACTATTCCAAGCCCCTGCTTTAACTAGCGCGTCGGCTAAATCACGACCACCTTTGGACTTAATAATAGCTTCCTGTTCTTTCATAGAAAGTTTGTTCCATTCACCAGATTTTTCTAGCGCTTTTAAAACATTTTGAGTAGCTTCGTCCTTAATATAAAGCTTCTTCTCTTTCCATGACATCTTATTCCATTTGCCATTCTCAATTAAGGCGGCGGCTACCATCTTACCTGCATTAGTAGATAGTTTACCTTGTTTTGCTAGAAGCTTAATTTGATTCCACTTTTTAGAAGAATTAACCGCCTTGTTAACTTCTTCCTGAGCATTAGTACGAACCTTACCAGTTTTTGGGTCGAACACAAGGTTATTCCACATTTTAGCTGCGGATTTAGTTTTTCCATGTAATCCTTCAACAGAAACAGCAAGGCTCTTAACATTGCTTTCAGCATTTTTACTTTCTTTACTAATTTGCTTCATTCCGGCTGAATAACTCAAACCAGCCGCTTGCATATCACGTTTAATTCGATCAGTGTTCTCACCGTTAGCCTTAGCCAAGCGAATATATTCAGCAGAAGCTTTATCAACATAATTATGCAATGTACGATTATTAGCTCTCATACCTGCAGCATATTCATTTTGATTAATGGTTCCGGCCTTTAGTTGCCGTTTTAAACTATTAGCCTGCTTATTATATTCGTTTTGAACATCTTCAGTTTCCTCACGAATACTCCTCAAACGAGTTGAACGTTCTCGACGTGTCATATTAGCAACATCATTATTTAAAACTGCCATAGCCTTCTTGCGTTGACTACTAGTAAGACTCCACATTTTCAACTCATCGTTAAGGATTTGTTGCTGATTATTACGAAGCATCACCCGTTGAGTCTGACTAAGGCTGGCAATATTACCATTTGAAGTTTGCAAAATAGTATTCGCTCGAACCCTTGCTTTATCTGCATCGTCTAGCAGATTATTCATGATTCTTTTTTCATGCTCAGCTTCTTTATCGACAGCCGCCGCAACAGCTGGTGACATATTGCTTTCAGCTTTCTTGACGTTTTCGAGATGCTGTCGAGCATCGTTTTCCATTTGACTAAATTCTTTATCAAAAGAGTCAGACATACTCTTAGTAGAAGTTTTAGCAGCGACATCCATTTGAGTAAGAGCTGATTGAATTCCGTCCGATGTTCCTTTGAATTTAGTTAGGGCATGGTCAGCCGCTGCACCAACATCAGAACCCCATTTACTAGTGCGTGCAGAAGAAGCCGCAGCTTGTTTGCCCCACAGTTCCCAAACGGCCGTTCCAGCAACAATGGCAGCAGTAGCAACGCCAACACCAACTGCAAAAGTGCTCATCGAAAGGCCAGCTACAGATGCTACTTTACCTGTATCAGAGATAGCAGTTTTAGCTGTATTATAGTCAGCACTTGCGCTAGAAACTACTTTACTGGTATCAGAAACCGATTTGCCGAAGTTAGACGTTTCATAAGCTGTTTTAGAAAAGGCAGATTTTAAAACGGCAACTCCAGATGCTCCCGCACGGTATGCTAAAGTAGCACGATTTAATCCACCAACAACTTTTCCAAATCCTAGCGCAGTTTTACCAACGCCACTGGTTAATTTTCCAAGTAATAATAAAACGGGACCAGCTCCGGCAGTAAATGCAACGAAGGAAGTAATTGCCTTTTTAACAGAATCAGGTAATTTACCAAACCCTTGAGCCAATTTAGAAACATCCTGAATTAAGGGAATGATACTTGGCAAAATATTTTTTGCCATATCCATTCCGGCATTAGTTAATGATTCTCGCGCAATAGCAATTTGAGACTTTGCAGAAGTCAAGTTTTTTCGTGATAAATCACCGATATAATCATTTTTAGCTGATTTTTCGACTTCTTTGTTTAACTCATGTAAACGGTTAGCATTTACCGTTAAAATAGCACCAGCCTGTTGACCAGTAGTGCCAAACAAAGCATGGAAGATATCATTCTTCTTGCTACCTGATAAGCCCTTCATATGCTTGTTCAATGTCTCAAAAATTGCTGACATCGACTTCAATTTACCGCTCTTGGTTAAGAAATCTTTAGTCGTCAAATTAATGCTTTGAAGTGCCTTTTTGCCGTTAGCAGTAGGTGTGATTAATGATTGGATTACTTTCCGTAATCCAGTACCTGCCTTATCAGCCTCAAGACCATTATTTGATAAAATACCCATTGCAGATGCTGTTTCAGACAAACTGAATCCGGCTTGGTGAGCAGTTGCACCAACGTATGACATCCCAACACCTAAAGATTGAAAATCGGTTGATGTTGCATCAGCAGCATATGCCAGTTCATTTAATGTCTTTGTTGAACGTCGTTGCATTAAGGCAGCATTCTTTAGTGGCTTACCAGTCTTTGTCGTTGACAGGCCAAACGATTCCATAGTTTGAGCAGCTACCTTAATCACGTCGTTAAAGTCATCTCCAGTTGCTACTGAAGCTTTTAACTCATTCCGCATAACACCAATAGCAGCTTTTGAAGTATAACCACGTTTAACTAAATCTTGGTAACCATTAGCGATTTTAATTTGACTAACACCATACTCATCAGAATATTTACGAGCGTCTTTCAGCATTTGATTGTAGGAATGTTGAGTCTGAGTAGCTGTTTCTCCAGATGTCCGAATAACGTTTTTGGTTCGGTTCATCGCATCTTGAAAATCGACTAACTGCTTTGCTGAATAAGCTAGTCCTGCCGCTATTGGTGCAGTTAAATAGGTTGACATTCCTCGACCAGCATCTTGTATCTTAGAGCCAACCGTTGATGCTACGTTACCAAAGTGTGATGCTCGTGCAGACAATTGACCCCATCTACTAGATTGAGCAGCAATTTCTCGACTGAGGCTTTGCATTCTTCTTTGAAGTGCTTCAACCTGTGCAGAAGTTCGGTTATATTGATTAGCGGCATTAGCACGGGCACGTTCGCTCTTGGTGGTATCATCCATAATCTTTTTGGAATTTTCCATTTGAGCATTATAGTTCATCATTTGACGGGTCATTGTCGAATAAACCTGTCGCATATTATTAATGCCATTAGCACTACCTTTTAACGCCGCTTCTTGGGCTCGTAAAGCACTTGCAGTCGATTTAATTTGTGCTTTTAAAACATTATTTGATGCCTTAAACGGATTAATATCTAAACTAACTGTTGCAGCTAAATGTCCTAATGATTGTGCCATGTTTTACCTCCTTTCTGCTTAGAATAAGAATGGGAATGCTTTGTCAATAGTCGTTGTCTTTTCTTCTAGAACATAATTCATTAATTTCAAGTCACTTAAAGTAAGCTTACTGATTTCATTCCACTTATATCCTGACTCCAACTGGCCTTTAATAAAGTCTGACAGTTGATTGATAGCATCGTCTACCAACTCAGCTGTTATTTTTTTGGGTCTTTACCGTTATCCTTATCTTCTTCGTCAGAAATTGACATTCCTAACGTTTGGGCTACTGCTTCTTCAATAGTATTTAAACCATCAATTGAAGTAACGCCTGCCAAAACGTCCTTTTTAGTAAGACCATTGCCCCAAAATCGAGCGGCAAATTCAGCCAACAATTCAATACGACGTTTGTTTTGAGTATCGCTCGGGAAAGTTTTAGAATCACTATACATTTCAACTTCCTGCCGTTGAACTTTTAATGCATCCATTAAGTTTTCAAGCATCGGAGCTTCAGTTCGTGTATAAGTAGTATCTTTATTCTTTACTTTGACTTTTAATTCTAATGGCATATGTTAGTCCTCCTAGCGTTTCACGTCTCTCGTCTCTGTTAAGTAAGTTATATTATTGGTGATTTACAACATGATCTGAAGTGCTATGTTCAGAATTGGCTGGTGTTGTTACAGCTGCAGTGTCACCAAAGACCTGTTTATGAAAATCTTCGAAAGAAAAGCCTTCAACATCTTCACGACCAATAAGCATAATCGTACCAGTATCAGCGTCACCACGCGGAACAAAATTACCTTCAATTTCATCTGCTTCTGGATCAGGTGCACCATCTTGAGTTTTAGATGAAATACCAGGTAAAGCAAACATTCCTTTAAGTAGCCCAACCCATACATGTTTCCCATTAGAAAGCTTAGTACGGAACATGGTTGCTACGTAATTAGGCGTGAAGTTCTTGGTGTATTTTTCAATACCGTTTGAAATATCAACACCGTACAAGTCATGCTTCATTTGAGAATCAACATCATATAAATTAAGTGTTTCTTTAGCAGCATTGATCCCACCAGAAAGAACAAGATATGGGCCATCGTCAGCAGCTAAAGTCTTTAACTCGTTAGTTAATTCAACTTTAACTTGGCTCAAACCGTTAATCTTTCGTGTCTCGGTAATCTTATCATTAGCATCGAGTACCCCATATTCAAAATTAGAGGCACCGAACTTAGCTAATTTGGCATTTGAAGCTGTCATATCTATTTTTCATTCCTTTCTCTAAACCCTTCAAAGTTAGCAGTTACCATTAAGCAACCGTCTAAATCTGGATCATGATACCGATCTTTGTAGTATCTTTCATATCCATTTTCGTGAAGAGTTTCATAAATTAAATCTTGTAGCTTTTCTAAACTAATCAATTTGTCTTCAGGTAGCCAAAAATCCACTTGAACTCTTGGATACTCAAAAAGGCGAGCATCATCACCATAAATTGCATTATCACCAGTTATTGATGTAACACGAATCCAAGGTGCCGAGCTTGCCTTAATAAAACTGTCGTCAGGAGTATCTGTAAAAATAGGTTCATAATCCAATCGATCTTCTCTGAGATCAGCCATTAATTGGGTTAATTCCTTGTTCCCAGATAAAATATTAGCTACCTCAATTTCAGGTAACATCATAATCTTAAATCCTCAATAAATTTCTGCAGTACTTTTTGTTTAGAGCTTTCTTGTGCACGTTCCACAAAATGTTGTGGACGTTGCTTAGATGTTCCAGAGTTCGGGAAGTGAGCAATCCATCCTTTTTCTTTATCATAACCAACAGGCACTTCATAATCTCCACTACTGGTACGAAGGCCACCCTTTTTAGTATGCTCTTTTAATGGTGTCATGCCAGAATGGTCATTTTTACCAATTGGCGTTACGCCCTTTAACTCTTCTTCAAAAACACTGGCTCCATCTCTGGTTGCTTTCCGTGCTTTTTTATCAACCGTTTTATCTAATTTCTCCAGATTACGAATCAACTCCATTTCACCTGTGACTGGCATTCGGCTTCACCTCTTGGGTTGAAATTTTAGTTAAATCACGCGTTTTGTAGTCTGGATCAATGCCAGTAATCTCATACCTTTTACCACGCCATTCAATTAACCAATTAGATTGAATTTCTTTACGAGTTTTAAAGGCAATCAAGAAAGTAGGTGTCTCTTTACGAAAACCTACTTCAGACCCATTTTGAACAAACTCACGAACAGTTAATTTAGGAACTTCGGCCCAAACAGTAAATTCTTCTTGAGGTTTATTATGAACCTGCTGATGGGTAATTGGGTCAATACCAGATGTGACTGAATAAAAAGTTATTCGTTCAGTCATATTCTTGGTTTTCATCACCAATCACCTCACTTCTTAATTGATTAATAATACCATTAATACCCGATGCAAGTTCAGGTCGGTAACTGTCCGCAGTAATACCGCGCTCATAGTAATCTTCCTTTACCTGCTTCATTACAGCAATCTTGAATCGTGGGTCACTAGCGAATTGCGTAACTGGTTCATTGACATCAATTGCCTTAGCTATAAGTCTTGCGGCTGAATTTGCCATTATGATTAATAGCTCATCATCAAAGTCTTGGTCTACCTTGCAATAGTTTTTGAGATTATCCAAGAACTGCTCATCGCTTGCAAATTGCAATTGTTCAGTCATTACTAATCACCTACTAGCCTTAACAAATCACTCTTCAAAGCATTTGATGGATAACTAATTCCATGTGAATCTAAATAACTCTTGATTTCTTCAACTGTATTAGCATCTGTCGGCTTTGTTACAGCTATACTCGCTCTTGCAGTGGTACCGTTATTGGTTACTCGCTGTTGCACTATGTGTTACAAAGTAACCTGCATTTTTATCAGCTGCTTTTACATCAAAACGAACAACAGCTTGAAGGTATTGACCATAAATATTGTCATCAACCCAACGAACTTGAATATCCTTCCGGTTAGCAAAAAGGACACCGCGCGCAAGATCACCAATAAAGGCATGAGCTTCGCCTGCTGAACCAAACAATTCATCTTCAACAACCGTTACTGGCACACCAAGCAACATCCGAGGTGAACCATCGGTAATTGCTTCATGAAGAAGATATTGACCGTTCTTGTCTTTCAGAGTATCAAGGTATTGGTAAAATGATTGACTTGCGATAATTACCTTGTTGTAAGCAGGATCTAAATCAACGTTCAAAATATGCTTAATGTCATCAACTGATCCACCCGCTACCGCCTTAGCAGTAAATGACTTTAGAACATTAGCAATTGCATAATTGGTCGTATTGACCTTTTGTTCTTGTGCATTATTTGCAACTAAAGAAGTCAAATCAATTGCAGAATCATCAATAGATTCTTGTGACAAAGGAATGGCGCCACGATAAGTAGATACCTTCCAGTCAACTTCTTCGAATTCTGGCTTAGCAAGGTTCGGATTCTTAGCCAATTCTTCCACAGTGTTCATCCGTGCGGTAGCTCGTTTCAATACTGGGTACTTACCAGAAGCGGTAGTTGCTGCGAATTGTGTAACCAACTTAGCTAAGTCCGTTACTGACTTTACTTCATTTTCTGGATTGTAAAGAATTGATTCAGGAATGGTTGGTGCTACATCTGGAGAGGTAATTCCAGCAGTTACATCACGTGTTTCTCGGTGCAAGTACGCATTAAAAGCCCGCTTTTCTTCATCTTCTGTTTCAGAGCCACGCTTATTGCCTTCATGGTCACCACCAGGTGCAGGAGTGCCTTTTTCAGCAGCACGGTACAGCTTAATATCATCTTCCAGGGTTCGTACTTCATCTTCTGCCTTGTCGATGTCTGATCGAAGGGCCTTAGCCTTAGCTAAATCTTCCTCGGTTGCGTCCTCATTAGACAAGAGGTCACGCATTTCTTGAGTTTTTTCGTTAATAACAGCGCGCTTGCCGTCCTTCTTGGCAAGCAATTCGTTCAACTTTTCCTTAAACATTTAATTTCCTCCTTCGAGAGAATCCAATAATTCTTTTCGTTCAAAATCATGTAACATCTTTTTACGTTGTTGTTGAACAGCCTCTTTATTTTGGCTTTCCTTTTGCCGTTTAACCAGATCTATTGACCGCTGACCAACAGTGGCTTCAGTGTCTGGATAAGCTGGAGTAGTAACAACAGAAACGTCATAAAGATGGTCAATTTTACAAATTGTTCGTTCATAATCTACACCATCACGCTCTGAATCAACCCATTCTTGAGCATCATCGTCAGCCGGAACGGTGAAAGCAAAACTGCACTGGTTAATTACACCGGCTTTAATATTGGTAATTAAATCACGTGCAAAACTCGTATCAGTTGGCTTGACGCTAAACTTAAGGCCAACCTTATCAGGAACCAAAGTCAAATTAACTCCTGACCGTCCTAAAACTTGGTTTTGATCATGATTAATAGTCGCCACTACATTAGACATATCAGTATTATCTAATGCACCAGGTGCAATATGCTCAATAAAACGAACAAAGCCACCCAATATTTCGGATGGTTTGTCGTATTTCAGTGCATAACCTTCAATAATCGGTTCAGCATTATCATCAGTTGTCCTCATCTGAATCGGTACTGTCACTTGGCGACTTTCCAAATCGCTTGTCGTCATGGTTCTCACCTCCCTTCACTGGTTTTTGGTATTCTTCCTTCTTGTCAAGAAAGACAGTATTAAGCGTTGATTGAAAACGATCCAAATCAGTATCATCAGATTTAATTAATCCAGCTAATACCCGACCTTCATTAGGAGTAATTACGTTATTAGTGACACCTTTTTGCACATTGTCCATACTCATTCCCGTTTCCTTACGAGTGTCAAACTCAACATGGCAGTTGTGCCGTTGCCGGTCAGACAGCATCGTCATTTCAATGTTGCTGGCAATTGGTTTGAAGTAATAAGGGAGGTCCGAACGAATAAAATCCTCATTCAGCTGTTTGATGGACTGATTAGGGCTATTTACCGCTAATTTGTAAGCGGGAATATGAAGCGCTTTGGCAATCTGTGAAGTTGAGTAATTATTACTATTAATTAATTGCAATACGTTGGTATCAACTTCAATTGGCGAATAATCAAACGTATCATCAGTAACTACAGGGCTCCCAGCGTTACCGTTTTGCTGAGCAAATTCAAAATCTTCACGAATCTTCCGACGCCCTTCTCGTGATAATTTACCTTTTGCTTTTAATAATCCGCCTTTAAATCCCGATCGAAAGAAACGACGCAAGGTCTTAATTCCATCATCTTGTAATCCAATCTCGTCTCCTAAAGACAGTAACGGAGAGCGACCGTGTATACCATCATAAGTAAAGAACATAAAGTGAATAACATCCTCAGCCGGGACAACAATCGTTTGGTTCCTATCTCCATCATTAAGCTGAGTAAACTCATACTTAATATTATTTACATCACTGTCGTCAACATACGTTTGCGAGGTGGGACAGTACCTTAACTCCAATGGTGCTTTTGTGGTCGGGTCACGAATAATTCTAGTAAATCCATCACCGGTCAAAATAGCATTTACTGTCATGATAAATCGCCAATGATAAGCAGATAACATGTCATTAGGATGCTTATTCAAAAGATAATCAACTGATTTTATGTTCTTAACCTCGTTCTTATTATCATCAAGAACAACAATTGGGAAACGAGCTACATTGCTAGCAACGTGAGAAATAGCAGTTAAAACATCAGAGTTCTTCAAGGCACCAATGCCAACGTATGAGCCAAGATTGCTGTAACCAGGAATAATCCCCTGGTCAATATAATCCTGCGCCCAATCTCGTTTTTCGGTTGTATGAAAAAGCATTTAATTTCACCCCCTTTCCCCTGATAAGAAAGCGAGGGCAAATAATTCAAATGACACGATCAATAATCCAATTTTTACGGAAAATAAAAAGCCTGTAACTGCTAAACAGATACAAGCTAATAGGAATAGAATTACTGGTTCATTTAATTTCCAAAACTTCATGTAATCACCTAAAATCCAAAGTCATCATTAAAAATATCATCATCAGTTAGATAATCATCAATATTTTCACGGAAACAAATTGCATAGGCATCAAGTAATGCATCAGCAGCATCAATCTTGTTAGAATACTTATTTTTATCGATTCGTACCCCGTTGTTATCCGATTTCAATATAGCGTTAACGATTGCTCCTGTTAAAATATCATTTTCTGGGTGTCGCACTCGCTTATCAAGGACATCGTCCCTGAATTGTTTAGTGGGCATGGACAGTGTTAATGTGCCTTGCCGAACTGAAATCTGTTGCCATTCAGGATGACCCTTTTCAATTTGAGTAAGTAGCGTCCCATACTGAGCCGGGTCATAGCAGATTGCCTGTACATCAAGGGCATGTTCTTCCACAAAATCGTTCAGCCATTGATAAACTCTATCAACATCAATTACACCACTTTCAAGTTTGGTGATCTCACATTGGCCTTTGTCCTGAAGTTCAATATAATCTAACCGGTCAGCTTTAATCTTGGCTTGTAAACCATATTTGGTACCAACAAACGCATAAGAATCAGCATACCAATAACCATCCTGTGGAATTAACCAACTGATCGCATATAAGTCGGATGATTTACCAACATCAACTCCAAACCACACCCGTTGACCATCAATGTTAATAGGATCAATTTGTGTGGCCTCCCATGTATCAATATCCATATAACTATCCTCTCCAGCTTGACGCCACATATTATAGTTCTTTACCAAGACTGAATTACGAGTACCTTTTTCCTTAGCTTCTTTCCAGCGTTTTTTTAAATAGCCGAAAACCTGATCATGTAATTCTGGAACGCTCAAAATTGGATTAGACTTAATCCACATTGACTCATCATCAACTTCAGCCACATTATCTTGCTCAGCAATATAAGCAAAATATGTGTCATCAGTAATTTCACCATCAAGAATTTTAGATGCATATGGATATTCTTTTGTGTGCATTGGAACGTTCAGGTCGAACCCGGCGGTTGAAATAATCATAATCAGAGAGTTATCAAGTAAGGCTTGACCCGATTCAAGCAACTCCATCATCTCATCAGTTCGACTAGCGGCATACTCATCTAAAATTCCAACATGTGGTTCAAAACCATCAACTGTCCCCGTTTCTTTAGACAAAGAACGTACATATGAATAGTCGTCAAGATTACTAATCAGATCACGCGTAACTTTTGTTCCGCGCTTAGTATCTCCGTCACGTGACCGTAAAGCATTTAATCGCTTCTTAATCATATTAAAAACAATATTAGCTTGTTTCTTATCATTAGCAGTACAGAAAATTTGGCGAGAAAATTCTGGCGAGTTACCCATTAGGAATTCATAAAGAGCAATTCCCGAGATCAGAATAGATTTACCATTTTTACGAGCCATAGATAACATTCCTTTGCGGAATCTTCGTTTGCTATGGTCCTCTTTATGCCACCAACCATACATATTAGCAATAATAAATCGCTGAAAATCAGCTAATGGATAAGAACGCATTGTTTTAGGATCTGGAAGAATCTCCATAAATTTAATAACACGATTTGCTCTGTCGTTATCATAAAAATAAGGAAAATCATCGTTTTCGGCATTTTTCAGGTCATTTAAGTACCTTTTAGCTGCTAAAATCACCTTTTTACCAGCAATTACGTCACCATTAATAACTTTTTCAGCATAATCTTTAGCGTAATTAATCATGAAATACCATACTTCTCACGTAATGACTTATGTTCCTCGTTATTATCTGTCTTAGGCATATTCATTTGTAGACGCGAATTGACTGTTAAGCCGAGGTCTGAAGCTAATCCCTTGATACGCTGAGTAGCCTTATCAATAATTGATAGCTTGCTATCATATTCATCTGGATTAACCGTTTGCTTTATCTCTTCATCTGCTCGCTTATAGATGCTATACCAAGTACAATACATTTCTAATTCGGCACGATCCAAATTTCGTAGAGGCAGTTTCCCAAGTGAGTCAATAATTCTTCGGTACTCTGTCTTTGCTACCTTATCCAAATGGGCTGGTGGTGTTTTCTGTAACTCGGGTAAACCATCCGCAGCTAAGAACTCTGCTTTATATTTTGCTTCCTGTTCAACGACCCGTAGATGGCCCGTTGACTGTGATAATAATTTTTGCTTTCTTGCCAAAATTGCCACCTCCGTGCTATGATGAAATTGCTCATAAATCTTACAGCACCAAGCTTTCACAAGTTTGGCGCTATTTTTGTATACCCACCAAAATCCAAAAAATTGTTGGAATTTATTGTGCAAAAAAGTCGATGCGCGTTCTTCGGTTTCAAAAAATCTAACCCCCGTTAAAATCAGAGGGGGGCTTATCTATTTTTGACCACCCGGTACCCCGCAAAATTAGCGGCCCGAAAATCATTCAGAATTTTCTGAAATGAAATTGATTGTTTACGAGCTTCAAGTCGCCGCTTGCATACAATCGGCTCAGTATCAACCAATATATGATTGATATGATGATAGTTGCTAAGCAATGTATCAATCCTCTTGTCTGGTAATGTCCGAATGATCCAAACATTATTGAATGTCTTTTCTGTCTTGAGCTTTCTTAACATCTGATCAAAGAACAACATAATGTAATCATGAATATCATGATTGCTTTGCTGCATTGGTAAACCAGATAATGAGTGCATTAAAGAATCATAATCATAAATTAGATCATTTTCTGTCATGTGATGTTTTACATATGTTGTTTTACCACTACCAGGTAAACCACACACTATATTAATATCCATGTATCTAGTCATCCCTTTATGATGCTTCATCCATTCACGCTTAGTTTTAATACGATGACATGGCCGACATAACGACTGAAGGTTATCAGCATTTAGTCTGTCTGACCAATCGTCCTTGCTAGGGATGATATGGTCAACCAGTTCTGCATCCATTCCGCAGCGTTGACACAACCCATAATCACGGTCTAACACTTCTTGTCGCTTACGTTTCCAAGCAGTTGATCGATAGAACTTTAAATAATCATTATCAGCTACTTTACGATGATAATTGTATGCTTTGTCGGTATCTTTGCGAACTCGTTCATCATACGATACTAGCACAGGCTTACCACCCATAAACGTCAGCTTGGTTGGTTTCATATCCATCCCCCTTTCATAAATTATGTATGAGTGCAAAATAAAAGACGGTATCTCTACCGCCTTGAATATTTATTTTTAGCCGGCAAGCGTTGACCTGTCGGCTTTTTCTTTTGCTTCATATGTCTGTCAGCTCGGCACAGCATCATGTACTCTTGCTTACTAGCCACCAAGCCGAATCGTTTAGTTTGATACATTTTTCCTCCAAACAAACAAGCCAGCGCTAGGCTGACTTGTTATTTAATACAATTAATAATTAATGTTGAAGCAACAATAACTATCCAAAGATAAAAACAAAGAAATGATAAAAATTTAGTAAATCTTTCCATCATGATGTTTCTCCAAGAAATTAGTATGTCCTCTCAAGGAATTAAATTGTTTATCAAATTCCTGGCACTTTTCAACTCCTTTAAATTGAATTGAGTGTCATCTCTATCTCTCTGCTTGAAGCACTGTTAAACATTAAAAGAGGAGGCTTAACATCTCCTTTAATTGATTGTGCTTCAATATGGAAGGCATAAAACGAGTGAGGTGCCAGTTTCACCTCCAGATATACATTGCCTGCCAATGCTGATGGACGGCCTCGAACCGTCTTTAACTTACGGATTAAAAGTCAATAGTCTGCCAGCTAACTACATCAGCGTAATCAGAACGAATTAATCATCGCACCCGGTCGTAGTTTTCCGCCTACTCCTGTAACGGTGTTACTGTCCTGATAGTTGTAATCTTCTAGCCGTTGAGTTAGATTACGCACTCTTTTGCTGATAACAGCACGGCTACCGTGAGACTAGCAGAGCCGGCTATTTATAACTGTAAATAATCTCTTATTTAGAAAGGAGTAATTCATTTGACATTCATTTCAAGAACCAAGGTTTCACCAAAACATAAGTCTATATTACTAGTCTCAACGTGAATTATGGGACTCGAACCCATCCGTCGGCCGGTTCCGATTCACACACGCTTAACATAGATCCCGAGTTGTGATTATGTACTCGTCTATCCTGTAAGCCAGAGTTCATTTATTTCGAGTAGTTTAAGGACGTGCCCAGGTCACAGCGTATTTGTGTAATTGTGTTCTCATGTAATTATCGAACAATACCATAATACGGCTGTTTTTCAGGTAAAACCGGTCAAATACCGGCAGATTCCGGACAAAAACCGGCAAAAACCGGACAACTTCACTTAAAGATGCGGACTGAAGCATTAGGACACATTAGCGCACCCTCCCACAACGCTTGTTTTTGCAATCGCCTATACTGCCTATCGTCCATATAGGCGTTGTAGTGTTCGTTAATGTAATTCATCGTTCTAATTGCTGACCAGCCCTTAATGAAGCGATGAAGCAAAATGTCGCCTAAAATCTCCTCGTCCTCCCCAACCGTCATCAGATTTTTGCAGCAGTTAATTCGCTCTTGACATTGATATTCAGCTTCAGCGTGATTGACATATCTCTGGTCTGGTTCATGAGGCGTCCCATCGTTCGGTTGTTCGTCCATGCTTAGTGACTTAACCCCAGGAAAGTTTTGCATTGCTTTAAGCTTGTACTTCTTCCACTCTTTCAGATACTTCTTAAATGCTTCCTTTGTGGCTTCTTTATCCAAATTACCAAATACGCTGTCAACCACGCTCTACACCCCTGTCACTTGTGATATAATAGATTTGCTTTAATTTATATCTCAAGGGCGCTCCGTGTGAGCGTCTTTTTGTTTGTATTGTTTATCCTTATTTGATACTATATGGGTACAATATGAGTAAGGAGTGAGTGAAAATGACACAAGCAACTAAGAAACGAGTTCAAGCTCAAATGGATAGTTCCCTTGCAGATGAGGGTAACGCCATTCTAGATCGCCTTGGTATGACACAAAGTTCTGCAATCACAATGTTCTATACTCGGTTAGTTGCCAAGGGCGGTTTACCGTTCTCTACTGAACTTACCGAACGAGAAAAGAATGAATTAGCCATTCAGCAATTAACAGCCGATCTACCTGTTACTGAATTAGATACTCCAGAAAAGATTAAGGAATGGGCCGACAAAGATGACTAAAAATATTGCAACAGCCTATGTTAGGTTCATTCAGACAGCCGGTAGTAAACGCCGTCCAGTCTTTATAATTCGAGAAACCGAAGACCAGATTGTCTTCTTCAACATCACTACTAAGTATCAAAATAAGTCAGATTACGTGAAGCAATGGTATTTTGAAATAGAGGACTATAAGCCAACAGGATTAAATAAACATTCCTGGATTGATACCTTTAAGCCTTATGCAATTTCTAAGAAATCACCAAATAAGATTAAATATATTGGTGAGCTTAGTGATAGTGATACTAGTAGGCTTGTTAATTTCTTACGAAAAATTAAATCAAAACGCTAATTATTTTTCGGTGCAATTTCAGTTGATTTTGCACTGATTTTTTATTTTAATTTGCTTCGCTATCATCTCTGATTATTTCAACAACGTGGCTCGTATTAATCATCAAATCTTCACCGTACTGGATCCAAACATCTTCATGTTTAGGTTTATCTGGTATTTTATTAGATATTTCTTTGAGTTTTGCTCCTGGAACTAATTGTTCCAAACCATTATCAAAATAAAATCTAACGCCCATGACGCTTCATCCTTTCGTGTGTGCTGTCTACTTTAATCGTCGTTACCACTCCCAGCACAAAGCCAAGAGCGCCAGTAACGGTTATTGCTAGTAAATCGTAAATGCTCATTTTCTACCTCTCAAATACTTCAACTCGTAATCGACTGCTTCCGGATAATTAGGACAAAGCCAACTGACAAATGAGCGCCAATACAATATTCTTGGAGGCCAACCAATTGATCTGGACACCTGACGCCATCTTTTTTTGTTGGAAAAGCATCTGACCTTAAAGCTAGCCTTACGCTCTGCTGTATACATCTTCCCTGCGTTAACAGCATCAGGGTGCCGTTTTCGTTGTCTACTCATCTTCCTTTCACCTCTTCAATCTTTGCCTTATTCCAGTCGATAGCGATGTCGTCACGCTGCTTAAACGAGTCAATATCTTGCTTACTAAACTGTGTTCTAGTATCGTCAAATGGATCAAGATCATCAGTGTAAATGCAACCATCATCATCCAAATTCAAATATCCAACATCGGCAGGAAAGACCTGCACAGTGTATTTCTTTTCAGGGAAACGTTCTTTAACAGGGGTTGCTTTTAGTTTAGCAACCGCAGTAATAACTGTTATAAGTTTATTTGGTTCTAAATCAAGATATTTCCAGTTATAACCAATATTTAAGTCTTCTTGATGAGGATTTATACTTAAAAACCAGTCGCCATAATAATTATTTCCTGAAGAATAAATATCAATTCTCATGTTTCTTCGTTTTACATAAGCAACTCGATTAACTATTCCCATAAATTCATCAATCTTCATTTTCATCAATCTCCTAAAATGGCGGTTTTTCATATGTTGACTTAACGTGTTTTAGAATACCGTCAACATACTTGTATTCGTGGAATGTTGGATGTGATTCTCCAAAGTGCCAATAGTAGGCGCTCAAAGGCTTCTCTCCCGGCATTAAATCTGTTTCCCAGCCATAAAGATTAGGTTTAATTTCGTACCATTCACCTTTTGGATAATCTTTACCTACTGGAAACCAGCGATAAGCGCAATAATAGTTACCAGAATATTCACCATTTACGTCAGGTTCACGACTGCCTGCCGGCCAAATTTTTTTAGTTGGTCGAGATCCATACCACTCGCCGTCAATATTTTTCACGATCTTGTGAGGAGTGGCTTTGTAACCTCTAATCGTCTTTGGATATATCATTCTTACCACCCCTCATGCATCTTTCCGGCAATAAACGCTAATACGACAATTAATCCGCTAGGTATCAACGTCCAGCCTCCCACAACGCTCATGGTCACAATCACGATTAACGTAATCGCAAACCACAGAAACGCATATAATACACTATCCATCTTCTCTATCACTCCTAAATTTATCTAAGCTAACGCCAAGTGCATCAGCTATCTTGCAAACATTGCTGAAACTTGGCTCATGACCATTTTTATAATTTTGCAAAGTATTCTGACTAAGTCCCGTTATTTTTGACAAACGGTATGCCGACATTCCCTGCTTATCCATTTCATCTTTTATCTTTTTCCACAACATCTTGTGCCATCTCCACTTGTTATTCATAAATATAGTAGTATAATTACTTTCGCAATTAATAATAAAACTCCTTCTGAATAATTAATTGCTAATTTAACTAGAAGTGAGGTGAACTGTATGGATGATTTAACTCGTAAACTTCAACAAATGAGTAACGGTGCTCAAAGACTTCAGCAAAAACACAGTATCAGTTTCAGCGAAGTTTTCACTGACGAATTCGTCCGAAAATATACTGAATTCAAAACAATGAACGACTTCTTTAATAGTGCTGGAATTCATAGTACTGAAGAGTTTGAAGCATACCCAGACGAAAAGTTAAATAAATTTGTATCCAAGCATACACAATTCAACAACTTTCAAAGTATGTTCAATGAAGCTACTACCTCTTACATTGGCCATCAACTTGGCTTTTAAGTTTTAATTTGAAATCATTGATTTCTTCAAAGGTCTCATTAAGCTGTTCAAGCTGTTTTTTAGCAGTATCGAGCAGCTTTTTTAATTCATCTGCATTTTCTATTTCTAATCGAAAATTCCTCATCATTCAACCTCACTCGCTTTCACTTCAGTTATCCGCTTTGAAGTATGTTCCAACTCCAATGTATAAGTGTTTTGGAGATGATTTACTTCTAAAACATGGTAATATTTGCCGTGATATTTAACCCGGCCACCAAACAAGTATCCTGTTTTTTGAGTACCAGGTTTTAATATTATTTCCGGTTTATCCCACCAAGCATGTCCATTCCAGCTTTTTTTAGCCAAACTTTTGACACGTCCATAAGAAGACACTTGATATTTTCCTTTATATCCTTCGATATCACGCCATTCTTCTTTCATACATGTTCTCCTTTCCAATCTAGATAACCGTAGCCCACTAAACCTTTTTCGGCGGTCACCAGCGCATCTTTTACTGATCTAGCACAACAATGTATGATTTTTCTTTTCATTAACATTTTGTGAAATTGAATTTGGTCTTGTCGAAGTTTCCCATGTTCATTTTTTACTTCTACATAACCCACGCGACCATCACTCCATCGAAAAAAGTAAAGGTCCGGGTGACCACTTGGCACACCGGCCGAGAAGAACCTCCCGTCGGCTGTTCTAACGTTACCGACGTTCACTCGGAACACTGTGCACTTATGCTGCGACAGTGCTACCCGAATGTCATTTTGAATTTTGTGTTCGCTAGTCATACGGATTTATCCACTCCTCACATAACTTACAAACCTCAGTTAATACGTCCGGGTCTGGGTACAGCGTTGTAATTGTGATTGAACGTCGTCGACCATACTTATTAGTCGACACATGAATACCATTGCCATCCGCATCTAACTTAAACAGTCGATAATAGAGTTCCGCGTTGTTCATCATTGAATATCAACTTCTTCCACGCTGTCTACTGCTTTAACAGGAATGATTACCCGGTTGTTCTTTCTCGTATGACCGAGTAAGTAATTACATCCAATGTCACGTAAAGCTCGTTGTATTTCCTGGTAACTTCCCTTAAAGAAATAGGTGTTACCGCCAATTGTGTTAATTCTTATCATTTTGAATACACCACGAATATAGTAGTGTAACCCTCCTTTCGCTTACTCGCCCAAGGGATTAGTTCACTGAATACATGAATACAGTTAATTTCAACTTTCTATAGCACTATATAGTACTTATATATATTTATTTTTTATTATTAAAATAGTGTAGTAGTGTATTCATATACTCATAAACATTGATATAACGGGATTTATGTGAATACACTTAATGTGATTCAAAGTGTGAACTCTGTATTCACTCGGCGATATCCTCGACGGCTGATATTCTTAAACCGTTTCTGTCCCGCTTTCCAATCGCTTCGGTTATCCATTACATACTTAATCTTTTTAGCTAACGACCGATTTTTAACCAAGTTATCTTCGCCTAACTCATGTGCAATTTCAGAGCTTTCAATCCAATCGTCTGACCAAGTACTGAGCACCCGTTCAATTTGGTTTTCGGTTTCGTCAATGTACATAAATGACTTACGATTGTCCTCAATTAGCTTCTGCTGCTCCTTCGTTAATATGAAAGAAAAACCGCTTTTGTATAAGGCAACAGCCTCGCCCCATATATTTGCAACCATGTCATCGTCTAAATCAGTTACTGGATTAGCAATTGCTCTGGTTTTATCTGCCATGTTCGGTAAGAATCGCCGTTCACCGGTCTTGTCCTTCAAATATGTTGACTCATTGGTTGTCCTTGCGATAACGAAATTCTTTGGCCGGCGGATTGTGTGTCTTCCATATGGTGGCCGAAATTCTAACTCTTCGGCTGAAATAAACTTCTTCAAGTTTTCAAAGTCAGAATTATTCGTCGCCGTCATTTCATCATCATTCACGATTAAGGCCCGCAACATATTAGCAAAGTTATCCTTATCCTTAAAATCAGTGAATTGGTCTGTGTACCAACCATGGGCTAGTTTCTTTAACAAGGTTGTTTTACCAACACCCTGACCACCAACTAGGTCGAACACCCAGTCGAACTTGCTAGCCGGTTTATAGGCTTTCATCACCGCACCAACCAGAAATAACTTTGTCTGTAACGTTGTCACTTCACTAGTTGGCACACCCAAGAACGTCGGTAAAAAATCTTTAATCCGTTCTTTGTGGTCCCAATTCTTATAGCACTTTTCCATATAATCTTTGACCGGGTTATAGGGATGGCGATGAGCTTCAACAGTGATTGCCATACTCAGCAATTTTTCTTGAAACATCACATCATAGGTATCTTCAATGTAACGAAGGATCATTGCTGAATAGCTATCATCCATTTGCCCTTTTTCAACGAATAGCGAAGGAATATCTTTAACAACATCAATTGAATAGGCAAACTCGTTATAACGAAAAGTACCGTGAAGTAATGAGTCTTGAGCAAGAATTAACCCAACATTTCTTAAACTATTAGTTTTAGGATTTCCCTGAGTATTTAGCTCAAATGGAATGGGCTTCTGGATAACATTGTTGTCATTCGTCACGCATTGCACCTCCATTCCTTATATCTCGCCTAAGCATTGATTTAAACGTTCGATTCACTTCATCTTCTGGCAGTGGATCGGGCGTGTTTTCATTTGCCATCATCGCTAACTGATAGGCTGCTCTCTGATCAACTCCCCGAAACAAAATCGCGCCAATTAATCCAGCTAGTGTTTTATTCCGAAGCCCCTTGTCACCCAAACCATTAACTAACGTTTCTAACAAATCAGTAGTTGAATTTCTTCCGCGTGGTTTCAGCACTAAATCATCTGGTGATGTTTTCCGATTACTTGCCCGCATTTGATTAATATGCACTACCAGCGACTTAGGAGCAGTTACAATTGCATGCTTATTCAGCCATTTATAACCTTCGCTTGGTGCAACTACAACATAGTTATTCTGATGAGCTTTAATATCAACTCCAGGTAAGTAACCGATTAGTTGGTTAGTTCGCATGTCAGGACGCTTTAAGTAAAATAATTGCTGGCCTCCATGACGTGTTGTCTGAGTTAAAGTTTCCGGAAAATATTCCGCCGGCAATTGCTTAATCGAATTAAACCCGTCAACGTTATTTTCATGGTTTCGGTCAATATCAACGACAAAGAATTTATCTGTCCGGAGAGCAATCTGTGCAAAAGGGTGTTTCTGCCAGATTGCTTTTATTTTGTCTGCCGTTAGTGGGTCACGGTCAGCAAATTTAATTAGTGGATGTTTTCCAGCGATTGGGAGGACACTTAAACCTTTAGCCTGATAAGCCAAGGCATAGTTAACTAAATTTTTCATTTTGACCTCCTAAAAATTAACGGGCTTCCCACCCGAATTGGTGTTAATAGGTCACTGCCTTAAACATTAATTAAAACGGCATCTGGTCATCATCAACTTCTGGCGTTTCTGGCTGTTCAGCTTCCTCAAAGTCATAGTTACGATATGGGTATTCCGGATTTTTCTTATTTGGGCGTACTTTTAACTTCATAATCAATGTTTTGCCAATAGTTCCTTGAAATGCCTTAGCTAAGTTTTCGTAAACCATCGAATCATCATCCCAGGCCTCGTCTGGAATAGTAACCCCTAATACTGCTGCTAGTTTCATTACCATTCGGATATTAGTGTCGAGCATTGGGTTTGGATTACCCTTGGAAGTAACTTCATCTAAACCAATTCGCAAGTATTCGCTACTACCTGCGTGTTCGCCTTCAACAACTTCAAGGACGAAGCTTAATTGTTCTGCTCCCCACGGTGCTGTTGAATCTTCAACTTTAGTCACTGCACAGATATAATCACCACTCGGCAATCCTTCAAACTTATTAACTGAATCCTTCTTAGCATCAAAATCTTTAGCGACGTTGTTCATTGCATCTCGTAAACTCATAATCTATTAACCTTCCTTTACTTTTTGGTTTTTAATTTTGTTGACAATCTCGTTTTGCTGTTTAACAGTGGTGGTCTTCGGCTTGTCGAAGACCCCGTTGACATGTTCCAGTACCCGTAAAATAGCCGGGTCAGTAATATCATCTTTGACATAGTGAATTCGCCGGTCCTTAACCATTCGAATGTATCGGTCACCAAAACGCTTGGTCTCAATTACTAAGTCACAGTTACCGTTAACCACGTTGTAGTATTTCTGCTTCAATGATGGCCGGTCCTCGGTCCGTCCAGATGTTTCATCAGTTAAAGTCATTAACCGACTGATATAAACAGTATTCATTGGTAATCCCTTTAATTCCGTTACAAACGCCTGGAACACTGTATTGAATTGGGCGTACCCCTTTCCAAACGGGACATCCCCTAATGTTTCAACATCGTTGTCGTAACAGATTGCCTGTTCAATCAGCGTAATCACATCATCAATAACGTCAATGACCACTGTCTTGTAACCATGATTTTCTGTTCCTAGTGCGAGAATGATTTCATCAAGCTGGTCAATGACTGACTTCTTGACTGAACCGTCAGGCTTCCGGACATTCTTTAATTGAATGCTAGGAGCTGTGTTCATCTCGGCATTGCCATCAGTGTTTAGGAACAATGGGCTAGGAAAACGCTCAGCTAGATATGATTTCCCTGACATCGTATCCCCGTAAATAAAATAATTTCGTGGAATTCTCCGGGCCTTCTGTGGCTTATTCTCTGGCAAAACACTCATATAGATTCCTCACTTTCTAATTAATCCACGCTGTTTAGCGTAGTGGTATATCCAGCCGGGCTTATACCCCTTTAACTTGGCGTATACTTGAATTTCTTTGAGATTTTTTAATTCACTTGGTCGTTTATCAGCAACATTTTTCATCATGGCTGATTTTTCCAATTGCTTAACTACTGCTAAGCGTGACCGCGTTACTTTCTTCAACTTAACGTTATCTACTACTTCTAATTCTTTTTCCTGTCCTAATAGCATTCCACAATATGGGCAGGTATCACCCTTGCGGTAGAAAGAGGCAAAGCAACGTGGGCAGACCGTTACAGGTTTAATCACGGTACCTGAAGCTGCTCGTTTATTGCTCTTGCTAACCCCATTCAGTGACCAATGTCTTTCATCAGTTGGTAAGCCGAACCGTTCTACATTTCCCACGTGGTCAATAATGACTGCCGTCTTACCTTGCCGTGGGTTCATCGACCGCATTGCGAATTGTAAGTACAGCGACAACGACTGCGTTGGTCGTAGCATAATTACACAATCAACGTTCGGTAGGTCCAGTCCCTCAGTGAATAACTCTGCATTAGTGACAATCTTGATCTTCCCTGCACGGTAGTCTTCAATAATCTTTTTGCGCTCTTCCTTAGGCGTTTTTCCGGAGACTGCACGGGCAGTAATACCACGGCCATTAAACGCTCGGGCCAACCGAATTGCACTATTAACGTTGTAAGTATATGCGATTGCTTGTTTTCCTTTGGCTAACTGATAATAATGCTTAACTGCGTTCCCATAAATTTTTGGCTTTAAGGCTTCCTTGATTGAATCTTCGCTATAATCGCCCGTGGATTTCGTCCTTAGCTTACTAATATCGATTTGCGAAGGAGCATAATAGTCCACTGGTGCTAAGAAATGATGGTCAATTAACCAAGGTACTGATTTACCAGTGATTAATTCGTCTGCAATCTCAGTAAAGCCCTTGCCATTCAAGCGATATGGTGTAGCAGTAAACAGTAGCTTATAAGCTTCCGGAAATGCCTTTAAGATTCGCTGATAGGACTGTGCTAACGCATGATGGGCCTCATCAACAAAAATAATTTGTGGCGGGTCCAAGTCAGCAACGTGGCGAGTAATTGTTTGAACCATGCCGATTTTAGCGAGGTTCATATCTACCCCATCAGCTTGAAAAGTCCTAATCACTTGCTGAACAATTTCCTGACGATGAACTACAAATAATATCCGGTTTCCCTTAGCTGTCGCTCGCCTGGCAATATCAGCCATAATGACGGTCTTGCCAGTACGAGGGAGGTTGCTGAACCATGATGGAACGATGACCATTTTGAATAGAATGGTAAATGTTATCAACTGTTTCTTGCTGATAATCTCTTAGTTCAAACAACTAAACCACCTCCCAGCGAAATCCTTTTAATAAGGTTTTATGCTTTATTGCATAGGAAATACTTTGACGCGGTATTCCGGTTGCTTTTTCGGCATCATGGAGGGTGAAATAGTTGTCTTCTTTACCATTAGGGGCTATCCGTTTTATATGAATACCAAATTTTTCACGATTCCGTTGAATTCGAGTTCCGTAATTCACATTTTCCTTATTAGTCATCCATTCAAGATTTAACACAGTATTGTTTAAAGGATTTTCGTCTTTATGATTAACAGTACTTTTATGATTGGGGTTGGGGATAAATGTTTTTGCAATTATTTGGTGTAGCTTCTCTTTCCTACATCTTCCATTTTTAAACATTTCAACTTTTAAGTAACCGGTCGTATCAACCCACGGTGATAAAATCCGTCCTTCAATTTTTATTGGGACGTGCTTCCTCCCTTTGTATGCAATCCGATCTAAACTTCTGACATAGCCAAAACATGAAGCCTGATATAATCCCTCATATCCAGGAATGTCTTTCCAAACCTCTTTCATGCATCACGTTCCTCGTCAGTTGGATCAACAATTTCAACATGTTTCAATCCATACCATAAGAACTTCATGATGATTCTTGCCATTGAAACATGAGTCTCTTTACTTAAATCTTTAATTTTAGCGTGAAGTTCTGCATCAATGTAGCAAGGTTTGAAACCGTGGGATTCGTGCTGCTTTTCAATAATTAATTTTGGTTTATCCATAATGAAGCCTCCTATTTAATCACCGTGTTGCGATTAGTTTTTAAATGTGCTCCGGGTACCTCTTTACCAGTTTTCAACGCCCGATAAACAATTGGTTTCTCAATATCGTACATCCCTTCATATTTAGCATAATTACGGTATTCAGCCGGGATTTTATCTGAATCATCAATCACAACTGAAGCCTTAAAATTCCGCACACTTAATAAATGATTTTCAGTGTCAAACCGTTTAATACCTGCATCATCAAGTACATCAGTCATGTATCGCTTAATCCATTGCAACTTGTTCTTGCGATAAGTAATTTCATCACGCCATGTTCGTTGCTTTTCGTCAATAAAGTTAATTTCAGACTTTAACTTATCGGCCCATGTAGCTAGGTTTTCTAGCTTTTCCTTTCGGGTGTCATCAATGGCGTCTAGCGTATCTTTTAAGACAGTTGGGTCTAAATCATCACGTTGAGATAATTCACGAAATTCATCGTTAAGTTCAAATAAATTACTCATTAATTAATCCTCCTGAAAGATTTTATCTAAAATTCTTTTGAGTGTTTTTTTCATTAATTCCGGGTGATAGGTTAGATATGCCACTAGCATCTTTGCGATCTGGTCAGTTGAACCATGACTCGATGCATTAAATTGCGTTTCGTTATTAGGGATAGTAGTTAAACTAATTCTTGCAGCTTTCACGATGGCTACTTCCATAGACATTTTTAGTATTAGTTCCAAGGCGTTCAGCAATTACTCGCAAGGCGTTAGCCTGGTTTTCCATCTGTGCTACTAACCACATCCGACGTTCGCCGGATCCAGCCTTTTCATACTGACGAGATAAGTCGGCAATGTAAGTAGCTTTATCACTAATCATTTTGTTAAAATCATTTAATTCATTCATGTGTTATAATCTTCCTTGTAAGTAATTTATTTTTGTTTATTGTCATCGGCGTCACCAGCGCCGGTGACTTTTTTTGTTGGGTATGGTGTGATAGCTTCAGCTAAATCGTGAGCAATAAATGGTAACCAGATAACAAAGGTCCAGCTCATCGCAATTTCCATTCCTTCACGATAAAAAATAGTCATTAAGCATCCACAGCCTGCATAAAAAAGTCCCTTAATAAATTGCATTTATCTCACCTCCCTATCGTGGTAAAGATTGTTTCCAATTAATTTCCGACTGATGTTCAAACACCCAATCAATAGCTTTGGGATCAATTTTGGTTGGGTGACCAGATCCGGCATTAACGTTGATTACCATGTTCTCCAGTGGTTTTAACGGAAGAATGAACATTCTTATCCATTCCTTATCCTTCTTCACAGGTAACTTTTTAGTGAATTCTGGAAGAGACATCCACTGAAAAATCTGTGGTTGCTTTGGCTCCTCTGGAACTAAATAAGGTTTCAACATCTTTGCGATTTCCGCCCGATCTTTAGGTGGCGTTTCTCTTACAAGTTCAAGCAGTGCGCTCATTTGATCACTTCCTTTCTTTGCTATAATTGAGTCATCTCCTTGCGAAAGGAGGTGAATACTATGGATAATCCATCCAACAAGCAGATTGCTCATGATATGGCTATGGCTTTTGTGCAAGCAGATTTAAATGAGATGACAGGAAACCAAAGACAAGAAGAACTGTTACTCATTAATAGAAACGCTAAAGTAGGTAAAGCTAAAAGCACAACAATCATGACAAATTATCAGCATGCTTACTCTACGATTCGTCAATATCTCGATAGCGTCGACCCTGCTCTCTAATATCAAAGGGTGGGAACCGTTGACGTAAGTAAGCTGTATCTGCCTTAATTTCTTGAAGCTGCTCTTTGCTACCACCAATAGCACTGAGCAGTTTTTCTATTTCATCAGGTGTACCTGTGACTTTAATTTCCATTTTCATTCCACCACTGTTCCTCTTATAGTTCATGATTCGTGAACTAATTTTCTAAAAAAATATTTAGGTATTTCTGAATACTTAATTTTAAGTAACTTAGCCGCTCTAGCGATCTCTGTATTTTTCCAAGTAACTCTATTATTAAGTTTTAGTGAAATACTTCGTTCAGATAATCCCATCGCCATAGCAAAATTAAGTTGTGTTCCAAAAATTTCAACAATTCGACCGTTCAATTTTGAGTAGTCAAATTTCATAGCCATTCCTCCTTTTTTGTTCACGTTTCATGAACTTTACGATTATTATAATAATATGACTTTTTATCTTTGTCAACACAGAAGTTCATAAATCATGAATTTTTTGTGTTGAACTTATGTTCAATCAACTTTATAATGAAACTATATTAAGCAAAAGGAGAACGGACATGAAAAATACTACCGCTGAACGGTTGAAGCAGTTAATGTCCGAAAGAAATCTGAAACAGGTAGATATATTAAATATGTCTAAACCTTTTCAGAAGTCTTTAGACATTAGCATGGGGAAAAGTACTTTATCTCAATATGTTAGTGGAAAGCAATCACCTGACCAACCACGTCTTTATTTACTAGCTAAAACATTAAATGTTAGTGAACCATGGCTGATGGGTTTCGATGTAGATAGGAGCCGAAAACTTGAAGATAAATTAGAATCCTCTGATATTTCTTCAACTAAACTTATTGGGATTTATGATCAGCTTAACGCAGATCGTAAACGCAATGTCTACCACTACGCAACCGACCAATTGAGTAAGCAAAAAGACGCCTACTACTCCACGATCGGTGAGAACAAGCACATTGTTTACATATATGGAGCTGTATCTGCTGGTACTGGAGAATATATACCCCAAGATGATGATAAGCCGGAAAAAGCTATCGTTGAGGGCGTAGTTCCTGATCATGATTTTGCGGTCCGCGTTAACGGTGATTCAATGGAACCAGTATTCAATAATGGTCAAATCATTTATGTTAACAAGCTAGAGAATTCAGAAGTTCGTAACAACCAATTCGTTATTGCAGAAGTCGATGGCGATTTCTTTATAAAGAAATTAAGCCTTGAAAATGGGAATGTGCAACTCATTTCATTAAACAAGAAGTATCCGAACATTATTATTCACGAGTATAACGATTTTGCTATTCGTGGCGTTGTAATTATTTAAGGTCATACAGGAGTTTATTATGTATAAGGTCACTACTGATAACCATGAAGATACAGTTAAAAATTTTATAGTTGAATTACAGAATTGGGTTGAAAGGGAGGACTTATACGGAGGACTGACAAATCAAGATATTCTTGAATATCACTATGACGAAGAAGTTTATCAGTTTGGTCAATCCCCGCTTAGCTCTTATGACGTAAAAACTTTAATTACTTATAAAAATAATCATTATCAAGTAACCCTTCAGTTTCGTAATGGTAAGACTTTTAATATAGGAACTATTACGGATGATGGACAACTAAATGAGCATCTTTCAAAAAGTAATTGTGAGCCACGAATCTTTATTCTTGGTGGTCGATATAAAAGAGTTGTTGTTGATAAAGAGGGATCCGATCATATTAAAAGTTTCAGGAAGCCATATGAATTTCAAATTAAATTTATGGAAATGTCAATACCTACTGATGTAACTTACACAGGAGATATAACTTCACAAGAAATGTTAGAACATGATAAGTGGACTAATATAAGTCAGAAAACTGAAAGTTTTGGCAATACTATGGAGGATGTTGGGAATGGTATAGCCGGTTGTGGCTGTATACTATTTTGCATTATTGGACTAATTATTTTCATTCCACTATTAATAGTTATTATTTCAAATATTTAAACTAAAAAAGCCCACGCGCGGTGGGCGGAAGGATGTGATGAAATGAACATTGACCCAAATCAAATTGAAATTTATAAAAAGTTGATTCCTAAATCAACATTGGAACTTCTCCTTAATCCCCTTGCGAAAGGTATCGGTTATACAACCGCTGGTCTTTTCTATGCTGTATTTGGGAAAATAGCAAAATACGGGGCAGCCAATGAAAAAGAGATAAATGATTTACTTGATAGAACAGCAAAAAAACTAGATAAAATTCCAAAGTCAAAACAGACAACTAATAATAAAGGACTGATGTTAAAAGGCTTTGAAGATTCTCGTTATTCGTTAAACGACGAATTGATGAGAGAATATTTTTCAACCTTAATAGCAAAAGCTGCTAATAAGGATTATAAAGATAAAATATCTCCAAATTTTTCAACTATACTTAGTAATCTATCCCCTAGCGATGCTCAATTCTTGAGATTATTCAAAAAAACACTATGAAGAAGCTCCGGGTCTAACAGTAACTCCGCCCTATTATATAGCAGACGGTCTTCCGCTTGGAAGAGTTGTTTATTTGAATAAAGCAAGACCACTTCATTATTCTGTAAATAGGTCTGACTTAGTCTTAAATAAAGAAAAAATTATAAGTTATTCAAAAGAAATTGATAGTTGTGAATCCTTCGGAATTATGAAAAGAAATTATAACCTTTACGATAGAAGATATATAAAGCAGTTTGAAGAAATGAAAAAATTATCAAATCTTAACTATGATAGAAAACTCTTAAAAGGAGAAATACCAAATCATATTGTTATTAGTACTAATGGTGATCAACCTTTTAATGATGTGGAATTCCATAGAGGAATGATAAACCTCACACAAATGGGTAAGACTTTCTTACAAATTGTTCTTATGTAAATAACTTGTTATTTCTTTTAATTTCATCTTTTTATCAAATCGTTGCTCGGTTTGAGCCAAAAACTTTGTAAAAAAATCAGACATTATTCTCATTGCAAAAACTGTTATCAATGAACTTAATATTACACTAATAATTACTGATATCATAATTATTCTAATCATATATTACACCTCGAACACTAGTTTATTTAATTGTAACAAAATATAGCCAAATATAGAACCGGTCGATTGGCCGGTTTAAATAGCACTTCAACCAGAACATATGTACGAAAGGAGAATTATTATGGCAACTTATTTTAAGCGTGGTAAAACATGGTCAACAAAAGTCCGCTGGTACGACAGTGATGGTAAACGTCATTCTAAATCCAAGTCGGGTTTTTCCACTAAACTCCTTGCTAAGCAATGGGCGGTTGATCAAGAAAACAAATTAAACAAGGGCGTACAAATCGCTAAAGAAATTAGCTTGGTCGATTACTACAATAACTGGGTTAATACCTACAAAAAAGATAAACTATCAGCAATTACACTTGACCGTTACAAATACACTGGTGAAGCTCTCAAAGAGTTTTTTCACGATGACAAGATAAAATCAATTAACCGTGTGAAGTACCAAGAATTTATCAATCGATATGGCTCTACTCACGCCCCTACCACAGTTAAAAAGGTTAATTCAATTATTCGTGCCTGTGTTAAGTCAGCAATCCTAGACGATTATTTATATAAAGACTTTACTCAGCGAGTAGAGTTAACTGCTAATAAAGATAAGGTCTTAAAAGTTGACTATTTGAATCTCAAAGAAATTCATCAATTGCTAAGCGCTACAACTGATAAGATTGAACATCGTCCTGGATTTACTAGTCGTTTTATGATCGTTACTGCTATTTACACTGGTATGCGATTGTCTGAAATTCAGGCCCTAACTTGGAATGATATTGATTGGTTAAACCAGACAATAAACATTAACAAATCATGGGACGCAAAAACTCATGATTTTAAACCGACCAAAACTGAATCAAGCAATCGAAAAATTAAAGTTAATCCTGAGTTACTCCATTATTTGAAAATCCTTCAAAATAATCGACAATCCAATTTAGTATTTATGAATCAATATGGATCGATCCCAACCTCCAATGCAGTCAATAAAATGCTCAGGAACCTCTTAGAGAGCTTAAACATTAATCGACGTAATTTCCACTTTCATTCACTTAGACATAGCCATGTGGCTCTCCTATTGGCAAATGGGATAGATATATATGCAATCAGCAAGCGATTAGGTCACAGTAATATTTCTATAACCGCTAACACGTATGCTTATTTAATTGATGAGTACAAATCAAAAACCGATAAACAGATTATTAACGCCTTATCGAACATATAAAAAATGGGACCCAAACGGGACCCATTCTCACAAATCTTCACCATTTTATACAATTCCTTTAAAATCAAAAAATCACCGTCAACCCTTTATTATCAAGGATTAACGGTGATTTTACTATTCTTCACAACTCTCTACAATTCTTAAAAAATGCCCCAAACAGG